>NZ_JBNAJN010000012.1:0-278558 GCF_052047695.1 Candidatus Pelagibacter sp. HIMB1623 | reverse complement strand
ATGAATTTCATAAACCTTTATTATATATATTTATATTTTCATCAATTTATATTCTTTATTATAAAAATCCTGAAAGTATTGATTTTACAAAAATTATATATTTAATATTTATCATACTTATATTTTTTGCTTATATTCAGACAAATCATTATCGTACTTTCTCTTTACTTTACATTGATTTAAATATTTATAATTCTAATAGATTAACAGCTCCGTTTGGAAACCCATATGATCACGCTTTTATAGTAATGTTTTTTTGTATATTTTTTTTTTATAAATATATTTTTTTAGGTCTTAAATTTATAATACCTTTTTTTATATCTTTGTGGATGTTACTTGAGTCTGGTTCAAGATCTAATGCTTTTGGTTTTTTGATAATCTTTATAATATTTATACCTTTTAGTATTATATTTTCTAATTTACGATTGAAAAAAAAATTATTCTTTTTATCACACCTTATTATTGTTCCTGTAATTTTTCATTTATTTGATATTTCCGGAGTGCTTTCAAAAGATTATTCCATTATATATGGTCAGTTTTTAGATTTTTTTACAGAAGGAAATATAGGACAATCTGGTCAAGCAAGAATAGAACAACTAATTTTAGTTTTTGAAAGAGCTATAAATCACCCATCGCTTGCATTATTTGGAAACGGTCCTTCAAAGGGCTTAGAGCTTGGTTTTTATAAATCTGGAGAAATATATTACTCTGAACACTTGGAGTCAGCCATTGTATATATTTTATTTAGATATGGGTATCTTGGTATATTGTTTTTTTTTACAGTTTATATAATTATTTTCAGATTATTGTTAATTAATAATAATAATTTAGATAAATTTAATGATTACAAAATATTTAATCTATCATTTCTTATTTGGCACATATTTATGTTTTTCACTTCGATAGGAGGTTTTTATATTGAGCAACCAAGAGTATCTTTTTTCTTTTATTTTTTATTGGGGTTTGTTTTGATAATAAAAAGAAATTTAAATTTTTATAAAAATCAATGAAAAAATATTTCAAAAATTTAAAAAAAAAACTAAATGTATGGATTCTGCAGACAGGAGAACCCTTAATCATTGATGGAAAAAAATCAAGGTTTATGAGGGGCATGAATCTTGCAAATAAATTAGTTGATCAAGGTCACAATGTATTATTTTTTTCCAGTAATTTTGATCATCAAAAAAAATTATTTAGGTATAATAAAAATAAAATTATTAATTTTAATTCAAAATTGAGCTTTCAATTAATTGACAGCCCAGGTTATGAAAAAAATATAAGTATTAAAAGATTTTATGACCATTTAATTCTAGCTTTAAATTTGAATAAAATAATTAACCAAAAAAAAAGTAGGCCAGATGTAGTTTTTATAGGTTATCCGCCTATTGAAATATCCTATGTGATGTCTAGATGGCTTTATAAACGTAATATACCTTATATTCTAGATATTAAAGATCAATGGCCCGATCTTATTGTAGAAATTTTTCCAAAAAAATTACATTTTTTAATTAAATTAATTTTATTTCCTTATTATTATTGCTTTAAACAAACAATTAAAAAAGCAACCTCAATAACCTCAATGTCAAATTCATTCATAAATTGGAGTCTGAAAATTTCAAAAAAAAAAAATAATGTGCTTAATAAAGTAATACCTCTTGTTTCAAATAAAAATAAAACAAATCATTATAATAAAACCTTATCAAATAAATGGTGTGATAAAAATAAGATATCGAATAAAAATTCGTTTAATATTTTATTTTTAGGATCCTTATCAAGAAGTTTTGATTTTGAAACTATTATTAAATGTGCAAAAAATATTCAAGATATTAAAAATAATAAAAATATGATTATTAATTTTATTATTTGCGGAGATGGAGAGTTAAAAAAAAGTTTAATAGAAAATAGCAAAAATTTATTTAATATTAAATTTATGGGGTGGGTTGATAGTGACAAGATTGCTTCAATAGCGTCTAGATCGAATATAGCAATAGCACCATATAAAAATTTTAATAACTTTAAGGACAATATTCCAAATAAAATTATTGATTATATATCTTTTGGATTACCTATATTATCACCACTTAAAGGAGAAGTGTCATCATTAATTAAAAAAAAGCAAATAGGTATTTCTTATAAAGATGGTTCAAATGTTTCTTTAAAAAACAAGATATATGAACTTTTGAATAATAAAAAAAAATTAAATTTATACTCAAATAATGCAAAAAAACTTTATAAAAGTAACTATACTTATGATATAGTTTATGGAGATGCAGTAAATTTAATTGAAAAAATTCATAAAAATAAAACTGATCTATATACTTTAAAAACTTAATTATTTTATTAGTGAAGCAATTTAAATACAAAATTGGAATAATTGGCCTTGGGTATGTTGGTCTTCCACGCGCACTTCAGTTTTGTAAAAAAGGTTTTACTGTATGTGGTATAGACTCTGACATAAAAAAAATTAAAAAATTAAAAACTGGAAAAAGTTATCTTACTAATGTGAATGAAAATGAAATTAAAAAATTTATAAAAAAAAAACTTTTTTTACCAAGTATAAAATTTACTGATTTACAAGATGTTGAGAACATTATTATTTGTCTACCAACACCACTTACTAAAAATTTTAACCCAGATTTATCTTTTATTAAAAAAACTTTCTTCAAGCTAAAAAATATAATTAGAGAGGGTCAGTTAATTTGTTTAGAGTCCACGTCTTATCCAGGCACAACATATGATATTTTTGTAAAATATTTAAAAACAAAGTATTCTTTAGGTAAAAATTTTTATATTAGTTTTTCGCCAGAAAGAAATGATCCAGGATTAAAGTTAAACATTGACTCAATTCCAAAAATAGTAAGTGGTTATTCAAAAAATTGTCTTAAAAAATCTTATAATTTGTATAAACATATTTTTAATAGAGCAATTAAGGTTGATTCACTTGAAATAGCCGAAATGACCAAGATATACGAAAATGTATTTAGAGCTGTAAATATTGGTTTTGTGAACGAAATGAAAAAAATTTGTAATGCAATGAATATAGATACTTATAAAGTAATAGATGCTGCGAAAACAAAACCATTTGGTTTTATGCCTTTTTATCCAGGACCTGGTCTTGGCGGACATTGCATACCAATTGATCCTTTTTATTTAAGTTGGAAAGCTAACAAATTAGGTCTACAGACAAATTTTATCAAAATTTCAGGTAAAATTAATAGATCCATGCCTTTATGGATAATTAAGAAAATTTATTTTCATATATTTAAAAAAAAAAACAAAATTAATTTTGAAGGTAAAAAGTTTTTGATTTTAGGTATTGCTTATAAAAAAAATATTAATGATTCTAGAGAAAGTCCTGCTTTAGAAATTATTGATCATTTAATCAAATATAACGCAAAAGTAAATTTTTTTGACCCTTTTTTTAATAAAATTCCTAAAACAAGAAATTATGATTTGCAAAATGTAAAAAAAATCAATCTCACAAAAAATAATATTAAAAAATTTGATGCAATAGTTATAGTTACTGATCATGATAAAGTTAATTACAAAAATGTTTTTAAAAACTCTAAGATGATATTTGATACCAGAAATAAAATTAAATTTAGAAGCAATAAAGTTATTCAGTTATAAGATATAAATAAATGAAACTAAATTTTTAATTTTTTTAAAATAATACTATTTTTGATAAATAATTAAAAAATGTACTTATCTTTCAAAAGATTTTTAGCTTCAAATAATTATTTTTGGAAATATAGACATTTAATACAAAAAAATATCTTTAAAAAATCATATGGCATATTGCCAACAAATCATTTTAAAAAAGTTTTTAAAAAAAAAAAAATTATTTCTGTATTAGATTTTGGATGTGCCACAGGAGATAAATTAGAGTACTTTGTTTCTAGAGATGCTAAATATATTTTTGGTATAGATATAAATAAAAAAGCAATTCATACTTGTAAAAAAAAATTTAGATATAATAAAATTTTTAAAAACTTTGATGTTAGTTTAACTGAAAAAAAACTTTCTGAATTTTTAAAAAAAAGCAAATTAAAAATCTTTGATTTGGCAATATTAGATAGAGTTTGTTATATTTTAGATCTTAATGATTTAAATAATATTCTTAGAATTATATGCAAAAACTCTAAATATATATATATTGACGATTTTTTTTATAATAAAAAATCTTTGAAATTAAGAAAAAATTTGTTTGGTTATAACCATACTAATTTTGACTTAATATTTAAAAAATTTAAATTTAAAAAAATTTTTTATGGAAAATCACCATACAAAAAAGTTTTAAATTCAAATGTAAAATCAGCTTTATTTAGAAATCAAAGTTTTTGAAATATAAAAAAAATTATTTACTATATTAATTTTAAAATCAAATTTCTTCTTAATTAAGCATTTTTAAATATAAATTTATTAATTTAAATTAATTCTTTTAATTCTCACTTATTTGATTATTATCAATTCCATGATCAGGAATTTAATTAATCCATACAAATTCCAACAACCAATTTCAATTAAAGAGACTAGTTCGCATCAATTAAAAAAATTTCTAGAATTAATGTATATTCTTAGAAAAACGGAGCAAAAATTAGCTTTTGAAAGAGAAAAAGGTTTCATTGGTGGGCCAGTTCATCTTAGTGTTGGGCAGGAAGCAATTTCGGTAGGTATATCTAAAAATTTAAAAAAAACAGATAGAGTATTTGGTAATCATCGTTCACATTCTCACTTACTTTCACTTAATCCAAATTTTTATAAATTATTTGCTGAAATTCTTGGTAAAAAAACTGGCTTTTCTAAAGGTATGGGTGGATCTATGCATCTTTATGATAAAACTCATGGGTTTTATGGATCAACACCTATTGTTGCTGGTACTGTTGCGCTTGCTGTTGGTGCTGCTATCGCGGCAAAAAAAAGCAATTTGAAAGATATTAGTGTGTCTTATTTGGGAGATGGTGCAATCGAAGAAGGAGTTGTTCATGAAAGTTTTAATTTGGCTAAAATGCTCAAATTGCCAATATTATTTGTAATAGAGAATAATTTATTCGCAAGTCACATGCACATTTCAAGTAGACAACCAAATGAATTTAGCTCAAGATTTGCAGACGCTAATCGTCTTCCATTTAAATTATTAGATGGAAATAATGTTGTCTCAGTATATGAGAACTCGAAAAAAATTATAAACAAAATTCGCAATGGTAGTGGACCTGCAATTTTAGAGCTAATAACTTTTCGATGGTATGGTCATGTTGATTGGAGGGAAGATATTGATGTGGGAATAAAAAGATCTAAAAATGATATTCAACATTGGAAAAAAAGAGATCCGATTAAAAGATTGTCACAATCTATGATTAATTCTAAATTATGGTCATTAAAAAAGGAAAAAGATTTAAATGATAAAATTGATTTGGAGATTAAAATTGCGTGGGATAAAGCAAGGAAGGATCCATTTCCCTCAATAAACTCAATTAATAAACATGTATACTCCAAGGATTAATTAGATGAAAACCAAAAAATATAATTATGGCACAGCAATTTTGGCTGCATTTGAGTACTTGTTAAAAAATTACAAAGAAACTTTCGTAATTGGTCAAGGTTTATGGAGTCCTTGGTACGTAGGTAATTCAATGACAGATTTAGATAAAAAATTTGGTAAAAATAGAATTATTGATACACCAGTCTCTGAGTCTGCAGTAACAGGAGCTGCTATAGGAGCCTCTCTTGCGGGAATGAAGCCTATTGTAGTTCATCCAAGAATGGATTTTATGTTATATTCAATGGATGCAATTGTTAATCAGGCAGCTAAATGGTCTCATATGTTTGGAGGTCAAGCTAATCCTGAAGTGACAATTAGAGGTATTATCAATAGAGGAGGAGAGCAGGGAGCACAACATTCTCAAGCTCTTCATTCTTGGTTTGCCCATGTTCCAGGTTTACGAGTTGTAATGCCTTCAACAGTTGCAGATGCAAGAGATTTACTTATAGCCTCGGTTTTATGTAAAGATCCAGTAATTTATATTGATGACAGGTGGTTATACGAACAAGAAGAAAATTTACCTAAAATAATTGAACTTGATTTAAAAACTCAAAAACCGAAAATTACCTCAAAAGGAAAAGATGTTACCATCATAGCTTCGGGCTACTCCTCATATCTAGCAAGACAAGCAAAGGAAAGATTGAGAAAAGTTAATATTAATCCTGAAATTATTGATGTGAGAGTATTAAATCCTCTTTATATTAAAGATATTGTAAAGTCTGTAACAAAGACTAGAAAATTGGTCGTGATAGATCCTGGATGGGTATCCTCGGGGTTTTCAGCTGAGTTAGTTGCAAAAGTAGTTGAAAATTTAGATGCTCAAACTTTAAAAAGTCAACCTCTGAGAATTGCTTTGCCGGATGCGCCTGCTCCTACAGCAACTATTCTTGAAAAGAAATATTATACTTCAGTTGAAGATGTCTATAAAAAGGTTAAAAACTTAGTTCTTAAATAAATACCAAAATCTTAAATATGAAAAATATCCCCTTTTTTGAATATCCTAAACTGTGGAATGATTATAAATATGAGTATAGTTCTATAATTGATAAAGTTGCATCATCTGGTGGATTTATATTACAAAAAGAATTATCAAACTTTGAGATCGATCTAGCCCAATTTACTGGTGCTAATTATTCTGTTGGAGTTGGAAATGCAACTGATGCAATGGAAATATTTTTAGAAGCAATAGGTCTAAAAAAAGGTGATGAAATTATTATATCATCTCACACAATGTTAGCGACTGCTTCTGCTATAAAAGTTGCAGGAGGAACTCCTGTACCAGTTGACATAGGTGATGATAATTTAATATGCCCAAAGTCAATTGAGGAAGCTATCACTCCAAACACAGTTGGAATTATGCCTACCCAATTAAATGGAAGAGTCTGTGATATGGATAAAATTAAAAAGATTTCACAAAAAAATAGTCTGTTTATTGTTGAAGATGCAGCACAAGCACTAGGAGCTAGATTTAAGGGACAACATGCTGGTACTTTTGGATTAGCATCATGTATCAGTTTTTTCCCTGCAAAAGTATTAGGGTGTTTTGGTGATGCAGGAGCTGTTCTGGTAAATGATAAAAACCTATATCATAAAATTTTTCAAATACATGATCATGGACGAGATCTTGACGGCGAAGTTAAAAGATGGGGACGAAACTCAAGACTTGATAATATTCAGGCTGCAATTTTAAGTCATAAATTAAAAACATATAACAAAGTTGTTGAAAGAAGAAGAGCTATAGCACAAATGTATCAAGATTTATTAAAGGACCTTGAGGAGATACAGCTTCCACCATATCCAAATAAAAATTCTGATCATTTTGATGTTTATCAAAACTATGAGATTACCGCCGATAAGAGAGATGAGTTAAAAAATTATTTGAATGAAAAAAATATAGGAACGTTAATCCAGTGGGGTGGTAAAGGAATTCATCATTTTCAAAATTTAGGATTTAATCAAGTATTACCTAATACAGATAAATTTTTTAAAAGATGTATTATGCTACCAATGAATTTATTTGTAAGTAATGACGATATTGATTATATTTGTAAATCTATAAAGGAATTTTATAGAAAGTGATAAAAAGGACTATTGATATTATATTTTCATTAAGTGGTTTGTTGTTTTTTTCTCCAATTTTAATTCTATTTTTAATTTTAGTATGGAGATATGATAAAAAATCACCTCTGTATATCTCTCAAAGAATAGGAAAAAATAGTAAAATATTTAATTTAATAAAAATAAGAACTATGACTTTTGATGCAGACAAAAAAGGTATTAGTTCTACAAGTGATAATGACACTCGTATAATTCCAATAGGACAAAAAATCAGGAAGTATAAAATAGATGAGTTAACACAGTTATTTAATGTTTTGATTGGTAACATGAGTTTAGTTGGGCCTAGGCCTAATGTTAAATCTGAAGTAGATTTTTATACCGAAGTTGAAAAAGAATTACTCTTGGTAAAACCAGGGATAACCGATTTTTCATCCATAGTATTTTCAGATGAAGGTAAAATTTTAGAAAATAAAGAAAATCCAGATCTTTCATATAATCAACTGATAAGACCTTGGAAGAGTAGGTTGGGTTTAATTTATATAAAGCATCAGTCAATCTTTTTAGATTTTGAGCTTATAATTTATACTTTAGTCGCTTTAATTTCAAAACCTATAGCTTTAAAACGAATAGTTAAAAAATTAAAAAAATTTAATGTTAATAAAAAAATTATTGAAGTTGCAAAAAGAGAAAATGAACTTTACCCTTATCCTCCTCCAGGATCAGATAAAATTGCTGTATAAAGACCCAATAATTTATTTTAAATTTAATATAAGTTAAGAAATAGCTTAATTATAGCATGGTTTTGTCAAATTCTTAGGATGATAAATCAAAATAGCTTAGATCGCTCTCAAAGCTGGAGGTTTAAATAACAGAAAAACTATCAATATTATGACTAATAATTATCATAAATTTTCATTGTTATTGTTTTTTGATATTTCTGCTTTAATATTAATTCTTAAATTACGATCATGTCAATTTTAACAGAAGTATCTAAAAATATTTTTAACCTCCCTCGTAATACTAAGAGAATAATAGCAATTCTAATAGATATAGGTCTATGTATTTTTTGTACTTGGCTTGCGTTTTTTTTAAGGTTAGAGGAATTTGTTAGAATTAATAATGTAACAACTTTAGCTGTTGAGATTTCAATACTCATTTCAATTCCAATATTTTGGTTAATGGGTTTGTATAAAACTATTATTCGTTTTCAAGGTCTGTCAATAATTTTTACAGTGTTTATTGCTTCTTTCGCTTACTCAATTTTATATTTTTCAATTATTGGCATTTATGGAATTCAAGGTATTCCAAGATCTATTGGTATTATTCAGCCTATTTTATTATTTCTATCAATTTCATTATCAAGATTAAGTATCAAATTTTTATTTTTATCAAATTTAAAAACATCAAAAAATAGAACTAATGTGTTAATTTATGGAGCTGGAACAGCTGGAAGACAGTTACTGACTAGTTTAGAAAGCAATACAGAGATGAAAGTTGTTGGTTTTTTAGATGATAACCCTCAATTTCATAGACAATTAATCTTAGGTAAAACAGTTTATGATCCTTTAAATATAAATAAATTAATTATTACACAAAATATAGAAACAATCTTACTAGCGCTTCCTTCAATTAGTAGACATAAAAGAAATAAAGTTATTAATTATTTAAATAAATATAAAGTAATTGTTAAAACACTTCCAAGTGTACAAGATATTGTAGATGGCAGAGTGTCCGTATCAGATATTAAAGATTTTAACATTGATGATCTTTTAAATAGAGAACAAGTTAAACCTAATTTAGAGTTATTATCTAAAAATATAAATTCAAAAGTTGTAATGGTTACAGGTGCAGGGGGCTCTATCGGTTCAGAGCTATCTCGACAAATCATAAAATTAAATCCTAAAAAGCTAATTCTTATCGAATCAAGTGAGTTTGCTCTTTATAAAATAACTGAGGAATTAAAAAATATAATTAAAAATGAAATTATTATTCCTTTACTAATTAACGTTCAAACTAAATCAAAAATTGAACAAGTATTTAAAACTTTTAACATAGACACCGTTTATCATGCAGCCGCTTATAAACATGTGACTTTAGTTGAAGAAAATATTTGTGAAAGTATAAAAAATAATGTGTTTGGAACGTTTAATTTGGCAGAAAGCGCACTTAAATATAATGTTTCAAATTTTGTCTTAATATCCAGTGATAAAGCAGTTAGATCAACAAATATTATGGGTGCCACTAAAAGGCTTGCTGAAATTTGTGTACAATCTCTTTATGATAATCAAAATCAAAAATCCAAATTTGCAATTGTAAGATTTGGTAATGTATTAGAGTCTTCAGGCTCTGTTATTCCAAAATTTAAAAAACAAATTAAAGAAGGTGGTCCTGTAACTCTAACTCATCCTGATGTAACTCGTTATTTTATGACAATAATTGAGGCATCCCAATTAGTTATTCAAGCAGGTGCTATGGCTGAAAAATGTGAGGTGTATGTTCTTGATATGGGTGAAAGTATTAAAATTAAAGATTTAGTTGAAACAATGATAAAACTTTCAGGACTTACGATTAAAAATGATAAAAATTTAGATGGAGATATTGAGATTAAAATAATAGGCCTTAGACCAGGTGAGAAATTATATGAAGAATTATTACTAGGGGACAATCCTGAAAAAACTTATCATGAAAAAATTCAAAAAGCTAAAGATCCTTTTATCCCCTTCAATAAACTTAAAATAGATTTAGATCATTTATCAAATTTAATTGAGGAAAATAAATTAGATAAAATTAAACATATGCTGGAAAATTTAGTTACATCTTATCAATCAAATTCAGAAATAGTTGATCATTTTTATGAACAAAAATCAAATTCAAGGAATTATTTAACATCAACTAAAATAATTAATAGTGATCAAAATAAAGTTATAAGAATTAAAACTAAATAATTTTTTAACTTGGAAATTTAATGAATCTTAAATATTTAAATTCAGTCTTAATTAATTTAATAATAGTTTCTATCATCCCTTTTTTAATATGGGGACCTTTTTTTCCAGATTTAATTGTAAGTATTTCAGCACTATTTTTTTTATTTTATGTATTTAAAAATAAAGAATTTTATTTCTTTAATAACAAACCATTAATAATTTTTTTTATTTTTTGTATTTATTGTATTTTACTAAGTATATTTGTAGCTGAAGACATAAAGCTTAGTTTTGAAAGCTCATTATTTTATTTTAGAATAGGAGTGTTTAGTTGTTTTATTTGGTATTTAATTGACAAAGATAAAAGTATTTTAACTTTCTTTTACTACTCATTAGTTTTATGTTTTTCAGCATTAGTAATTGATGGCTACATTCAATATTTTACAGGAAAAAATATTTTAGGAATTACTCATTGGGAAAATTATAGGATCTCATCTTTTTTTGGAGATGAGTTAATAATGGGCTCTTATGTTTCAAGGCTCTATCCATTATTGTTTGCGTTATTCTTAATAAAAAAAAAAAGATTGTTTGAAATTTATTTTGTGTCTTTATTGTTTATACTTGCATCTGTTTTAATTTTAATGTCAGGTGAAAGAACCGCTTTATTTTTTCACGTTATTTCATTGTTATTTATATTTATATTGATTAATCGTTTTGTTAAATTAAAGATAATTTTAGCTTTCTTTATAATAGTTTTTTTAAGTATTTTGATTTCAACTAATGAAAAATTACAGCATCGTTTTATTGACGACCCAATCTCACATATGCAAATATTTAAAAAAAATCAAAAAACTTTTATTTTTACACCTCATCATGACAGTTTAATTCGGACCAGTTTTAATATTTTTAAAGATCAGCCAATTTATGGACACGGTCCTAAAATGTTTAGATTATTATGTAAAGATCCAAAATATAGATTTGGTATTAATCCTTGTAGCACTCATCCTCATAATTTTTATATTCAATTATTGGCAGAAACTGGAATAATAGGATTTTTATTTTTGTTTAGTGCTTTAAGTTATGTGATTTATACATCTTTAAGACAATTTAAATCAATAATTTTTAGACAAAAAAGGCCTTTATCAGATTACCAAGTTTGTTTGTTAGCTGGAATTTTAATAACTGTATGGCCTTTAACACCTAATGGTAATTTTTTTAATAATTGGTTGATGGTTGTTTATAGTTTACCCATAGGTTTTTATCTTCAATCTATTTATTCTAAAAAAGCTATAAAATAAACAAACTTATGTTGAGATGATTTTATTGTTTAAAAATTGAGTTTTTTTTGAGGAAAGATAAATAGATTAATCTTTACATGTTAATGTTTTTTTAGTATTTAAACTTGCCTGGTGATTATTGCGAAAGTGTAATACCCGATCCCATTCCGAACTCGGAAGTCAAGCCTTTCAGCGCCAATGGTACTTTGTCTTAAGACATGGAAGAGTAGGACATTGCCAGGCATATCTAAAATGAAAAATCTCATAATTGTTACTGGTGGTGCAGGATTTGTTGGATCAAATCTAATCGAATTATTACTTAAGAAAACCAATTATAAAATTATTAGTTTAGACAATTATTCTTCAGGATCAAAAAAAAATCATATCAATCATAAAAGAGTTAATTACCTAAAAGGCGACACTTCTAATATTGATAAAATATTAAATAAATATAAAAAAAAAACAAATTCTATTTTTCATTTTGGAGAATTTGCGAGAATTTTTCAAAGTTTTAAAAAATTTGATGAATGCTATCGATCAAATTCAATTGGCTCAAAAGCAGTTTTTAAGTTTTGCTTAGATAATAATATAAAATTAATTTATTCAGCAACTTCTGCAAGTTTAGGAAGCAAAGGTGATGATAAAAATCTTTCTCCTTATGCTTTTACAAAATCTAAAAATTTAGAATTATTGGAAAATTTAAAAAGATGGTTTAACTTTAAATTTGAAGTTATTTTTTTTTATAATGTATACGGTCCAAGACAAATTAAAGTCGGAGACATGGCAACAGTAATTGGTATATTTGAAAATCAATATCAACAAAAAAAATCGTTAACTGTTGTTAAACCTGGTACACAGTCAAGACGATTTACTCATATAAATGACACTGTTCAAATTTGTTATGAAGCTTTTAAAGCAGATAAGTGTAAATATTATAGTATTAGTAATAAAAACTCATATTCAATACTAGAAGTTGCAAAAATGTTTCAAAGCAAAATTAGGTTCTTAAAACCAAGATTAGGTGAAAGATATGCATCTGCTTTGACTAAAATATCAAGTAATAACAAAATAATTCAAAAATATGGAAAATTACAATTGAAAGATTATGTAAGTTCCTTTATTAAGAGCCACAATTATGAAAATTAAAAGCTCATTAAAATCTATTAAAAAAAGAGACTTAAACTCTAAGTTGGTTAGAAGAAGAGGAAGAGTTTACGTCATTAACAAAACGAACCCAAAATTTAAAGCAAGACAGAAATAGTTTTATGGATAATGAAAACCATAAAAATACTTGGAATAATTTTACTAAGTTTGTTTTATGGGGAACAGTTGCTGTAATTACAGTTTTAGTTTTAATGGCAATATTTCTTTTATAATATCTTAATTTAAATTTTTATGAATTTAGCCTCAATTTCAGAAAACCATAATATTGAGAAGAGAATAGCTATAACTCCTGAAATTGCGAAAAAATATATTAGTTTAGGATTTAATTTAACTTTACCAAATAATTATGGAACCCACTTAGGTTTTAGTGATGAAGACTATAAAAATTTAGGAGTTAATTTTTTAGATAATGAAGATGAAATAATAAAAAATTCCGAAATTGTTATTCAATTAGGATTACCTGATGAAGAAAAGTTATTATTATTTAAAGAAAATCAAACTTTGATCGGTTCATTGAATGCTTTTTTAAATAAAGAAAAATTAGAGAATTTAAAATCTAAAAAAATAAATTGTTTTTCATTAGAGTTGCTACCAAGAATAACAAGAGCTCAATCTATGGATATTTTATCATCACAAGCTAACCTTGCTGGTTATAAAGCTGTTGTGGAGGCTTTCCAAGTTTATGAAAAAGCAATTCCGATGATGATGACAGCAGCAGGAACCATTCCTGCAGCAAAAGTATTAGTGGTTGGAGCAGGGGTTGCTGGATTACAAGCAATTGCAACTGCGAAAAGAATGGGGGCTGTTGTATTTGCAACTGATGTCAGAATGGCATCAAAAGAACAAGTTGAAAGTTTGGGTGGTAAATTTTTAACCGTTGAAGGATCTGAGAATTTAGAAACAGAAGGTGGTTATGCAAAAGAAGCTTCAGATGAATTTAAAAAGAAACAAGAGGAATTATTAACTGAGACATTAAAAAAAATTGATATAATAATTTGTACTGCTTTAATTCCAGGAAGAGAAGCTCCAAAAATTATTAAAGAAGATATGTTTAAAAACTTACAACCAGGTTCAGTTATTTATGATTTAGCAGCCGTTCAAGGAGGAAACACCACTTTTACTGAAGTTGACAAAATTGTTGAAAAAGATGGTGTTAAAATTTTAGGGGAGGCAAATATTTTAAATAAATTACCTGTATCAGCTTCTAATTTGTATGCTAAAAATGTATTTAATTTTATCTCTAATTTATATGATAAAGAAAATAAGAAACTAAATATTAATTTAGAAGATGAAATAATAGAGAAAACACTTATTAAATAGTATTATGGAAATAGATCCTTTTATATTCAGATTAAGTATATTTATATTGTCAATTTTTGTTGGATATTATGTGGTGTGGAGTGTAACGCCCTCGTTACATACACCATTGATGTCAGTAACTAATGCAATCTCTTCAGTAATTATTGTTGGTGCAATTATTGCAGCATTATCGGGGAGTGATGGAGTAGTGTTTTCTTCATCTAGTATTTATGGATTTTTAGCGATTATTTTAGCAGCCGTTAATATATTTGGAGGTTTTTTAGTTACCCAAAGAATGCTTGCTATGTATAAAAAAAAGAAAAAGGATAAATAATTCATGTCTGCAAATTTATCTGCAATTTTGTATTTGGTATCTGGAGTATTATTTATTTTAGCTTTAAGGGGCTTGTCCTCTCCTGAAACTTCAAGACAAGGAAATTTATTTGGAATTATTGGAATGGTGATAGCTGTGACTGTAACATTTCTTTCAGTTGGAAATTTTAGTTCTGGATTTATTTATGTTTTAATATTTTTAGCTATCGGTGGAAGTATTGGGGCATTTATTGCATATCGTATTCCAATGACAGCAATGCCAGAATTAGTTGCTGGATTTCATAGTCTAGTTGGTTTAGCTGCAGTATTTGTTGCAATCTCAGCCTTTATTAATCCAGCTGCATTTAATTTAGGGACACCGGGAAATATTAAGCTTGCAAGTTTAATAGAAATGGCAATTGGAGCAGCTGTTGGTGCAATCACTTTTTCTGGATCTGTAATAGCTTTTTTAAAATTACAAGGAATAATGTCAGGTGCGCCTATAACCTTTAAAGGTCAACACTTATTAAATGCATTATTATTAGTATTAATTGTTATTTTAACAATTTATCTTTGTTCATCACAATCTGCTAATTTATTTTGGATATTAATAGCAGTATCTTTTTTAATTGGATTTTTAATTATTATTCCAATTGGTGGTGCAGATATGCCAGTTGTAATTTCAATGTTGAATTCTTATTCAGGTTGGGCTGCTGCTGGAATTGGATTTACTTTAGAAAATACAGCTTTAATTATTACAGGTGCACTGGTTGGATCATCTGGTGCAATACTTTCATATATAATGTGTAAAGGAATGAATAGATCATTCTTTAATGTTATTTTAGGAGGTTTTGGTGCAACAGACCAAACTTCTCAAAGTCAAAATAAAGAACAAAAACCAGTTAAAAGTGGTAATGCAGATGATGCAGCTTTCTTAATGAAAAATGCATCTTCAGTTATAATTGTTCCTGGCTATGGAATGGCAGTAGCACAAGCACAGCATGCGTTAAGAGAAATGGTTGATACATTAAAGAAAAATGATATCAAGGTATCATATGCTATTCATCCTGTTGCAGGACGTATGCCAGGACATATGAATGTTTTATTAGCTGAAGCTAATGTTCCATACGATGAAGTATTTGAATTAGAGGAAATTAATAATGATTTTGCTAATGCAGATGTTGCGTTTGTAATTGGTGCAAATGACGTTACTAACCCTGTAGCAAAAACAGATCCCCAAAGTCCAATTTATGGAATGCCAGTTTTAGATGTTGAAAAATGTAAGTCAGTATTGTTTGTTAAAAGAAGTTTATCTCCAGGATATGCAGGAATTGATAACGATTTATTTTATAAAGAAAATACTTTAATGTTATTTGCAGATGCTAAAAAAATGACAGAAGATATTACAAAAAACCTGTAGATTTAATGAATACAAAAATTTTTTGTGATATTGCGAATTTATCCTCGATAAAAAAATTTAATAAATTTAAAATTGTAAAAGGTTTCACAACAAATCCAAGCTTAATGAGAAAAGCTGGAGCTAAAGATTATAAATCATACTCAAAACAAATACTTCAAATTTGTGGAAACAAACCCATTTCTTTAGAAGTATTTGCTGATAATGAACAATCAATGATTGAACAGGGAAAAAAAATTAATAGTTGGGGTAAAAATGTATATGTTAAAGTTCCAGTAGTTAACTCAAAAAATAAATTTACAGGTAATGTAATAAAAGAGCTAAATAATAGTAATATTAAATTAAATATAACAGCTGTTTATACTGCTAAACAAACAGAAAAAATTTTAAAAGTTTTAAATAAAAAAACAAGAGTAATTATCTCAATTTTTGCTGGTAGAGCAGGAGATACTGGAAAAGATCCAGTTCCAGAGTTTGTAAAAAGTATAAAGTTGGCAAAAAAATTTAAAAATGTTGAGATTTTATGGGCAAGTGTAAGAGAGCCATATAATTATTTACAAGCAAAACAATTGGGCTGCCACATCATAACAATCCCACCTTCAATTATCGAAAAAATTCAAAAATTTGGAAAGTCGTTTGATCAATTAACACAAGAAACTGTTAAAGCATTTCTTGTTGATAGTAAAAAGTCTAATTTTAAAATCTAAAAGAATTGGTTGCGGGGGACGGATTTGAACCGCCGACCTTCAGGTTATGAGCCTGACGAGCTACCAGACTGCTCCACCCCGCGGTATAATTAAATTCTGTTTTTAAGCTTGTTAAGCTTCTTAACTCTTTTAATATTTTCTTGGAGAATTCTTTTCTTTTTTTCAGATGGTTTTTCATAAGTATTTTTCAACTTTATGATTTTAAAAAAACCATCTCTTTGAAGTTTTCTTTTTAAAACTCTAAGAGCTTGTTCAACATTGTTATCTTTAACTTCTATTTTAATAACTACCTCCAAAAAAGTGAGTAGATAACACTTTTATATTTTTATGTCTATAAGTTTTATTCATTAATTACTTACTTGTTGTGCAAGTTTAGCTTTTTCTTTTTGCTTTTTCTCTCTTACTATTCTTCTTTCTGCTTTTTCAATAGCATCAAGCAAATCTTTTTGAGAAAATAA
The DNA here is from genome assembly GCF_052047695.1 of Candidatus Pelagibacter sp. HIMB1623. Lineage (NCBI taxonomy): Bacteria > Pseudomonadati > Pseudomonadota > Alphaproteobacteria > Candidatus Pelagibacterales > Candidatus Pelagibacteraceae > Candidatus Pelagibacter > Candidatus Pelagibacter sp. HIMB1623. The sequence continues at coordinate 261,403 of NZ_JBNAJN010000012.1, read as the reverse complement.
ATTTAAAGCAACAGGATCTTTTGGAGTTAAACTATTATAATTCCAGTAACTTTTATTTCTTATTGAAGTTACAGAATTTTTAGTTACCCCAACCAGTTTTGCAATTTGTGAATCTTTTAAAATTGAATGTTGTCTAATCAACCATAAAGCTGAGTCTGGTTTATCTTGTCTTTTTGAAAGTGGAATATATTTTTTAATTTTTTTGTCTTCTCCTGAAACTTCAACATCTGTACTTTTTATCTGTAATGGTCTTTCATTATCTTTCGATGATAACTCAATTTCTTCTCTTGTTAATTGACCTGAAATAATTGGATTATATCCTTTTATTCCTTTTGCAACTTCTCCATCAGCAATCCCTTGAACCTCAACTTCATGCAACTTACAAAAATCTGCAATTTGTTTAAAACTGAGTGTTGTATTATCTACTAGCCATACAGCTGTCGCCATAGGCATTAAAGGTGCGTTTGACATTAATTTTTGCTACTTGTTTTAAAGTTTTGGAATTTTTTATTAAATTTTGAAATTCTACCTTTATCCATTAATTTTTGTTTTCCACCAGTCCAGGCTGCATGAGATTTAGGATCAATTTCTAATTTTAAAATTTCTCCTTCTTTACCCCAAGTAGATCTAGTTTCAAACTGAGTGCCATCTGTCATTTCAACTTTAATAGAGTGGTAGTTTGGATGTATATTTTTTTTCATGGCGAAACTTATAGCAAAAGAAATTACTAAAACAATTAAAACTTTAATTAAATTAAATTAATTTATCTTCAAAAATGGTGATTTAATTTACTTTTTAGCTGGAAGTAAAAGGGAGATAAATGAAATAATAAAGAATGCTAATAAAGATAATATACCAACTAATTTAGCTATTTGATTTAAGCTCACTGAATTTTCTATACTTAATTCTGGGTTTTTAACAATTGTCACTGGATTTTTAGGCTCAGTCAAACTACGAACTTGATTAATCAATTCATTAATGAGTTTTGATAAACTCTGAATTCTATTAAATATTTTTTCAATTGAATATTCTTTTTCAGAAACTGCAATGGGCAATAGAAGCAATTCTTTTTGTCTAATTAAATTATTTTTATCCATCTCAATGTCCTGAATTTTAGAAATCGTTTCTAGTTTGAAGCTATTTAGTTCAAGCTCACTTCCTATTGACAAAATTTTATCAAAAACTTCTCCATCTAATTGAGTTGTGCTTGAACGATCGTTATCTTGTTGATTAGAATCTGAGTTTATATTAAATTTATCATTTATATCTAAATATTCTAAACTATCTTTTAAGCTTTTTATGTGTCTTTCTTTACTTTTAATATCTATATCTAGCTTTTCAATTGCTAAATCATTTCCCATTTTATTAGATAATTTAACTACCAGTAATTGAGTAAAATCAGCTTTATTTGATATACTGTTTAGATCATAGTTTACTAAAATTTCTGAATAATTGTTATTTAACACTGATAGATTACTTTGGATTGAACTAACGGTATTTGAGATAATGTTTAAAAGCTCAGTATCACTTAAAGATTCTATTAAATCTAAATTAATATTTCTTAATTTAAAATCAAAATTAGTGGACTTTTGCATTAAATTTTTATTAACAATATTTGTTAGTTTCAAAATAAAGTTTTGTGCTTGATTTGCAGATAGATTTAAAGGCAAATGATAAAGCTTTATTGTAATTAATTCTTTACTGCTGTCTTTTAAATTACCAACTAATGCTTTTAAATTATCCTCTGAAAGATTTAAGTTTTTAACATCCTTTGCTGACAGCGAGACAATGATATCTTGTAACTTTTCTGAAAGTGGATCTTTAGCAAACATAATATTAACGTTTTTAGAAAAATCACTTGCAGATAAATCAAGTGAACTTTGCATTATTGCTTCCTCAATATATTCATAAGATTTAAAAGCAGAGATAATTCGTGAATTATTTTCTCCTAGTTCGCCACTTAGAATTAGGGTGACATATTGTTGTTTTTGATTTTGAAAAAAGTTTTGATTTAGAAATGTCCCAAATAAAGATAGTAAGCCAATTATTATTGTTCCAAAGAAAACTAATCTTCTAGAACTCCACCATTTTTTTAAAAGTTCTAAAATATCTATTTCTTCTTCTTTTAACTTTGATTTATTTGTTTTCACAAGTATTTAAATAATAGAAAACAAACGATATTCAAGCATTATAAAAAAAGTATATTTTATCCAAAATTGAGATTAATTCTGAATTTATTTAGGAATATTTTAAAAATTAATCAAAGTTTTTAGCATTTGATCGTTTATGGAAGCACTTGATGCTTTAATATCAATGTTGTTAGTTGGAAATTCATGAATATTATTTACAATTCCACCTGCCTCTTCAACTATCAATTTTCCTGCAGCGACATCCCATAAATTAATTTTGTTATGAAAAAAGCCATCTAATCTACCTGATGCCACATATGCCAAATCTAAAGCAGCACATCCACTATACCGCATATTTAAGTCGCTAAATTTTACACCCTCATGGTTGCTTGAAAATAAGCAATCTTCAATAGAGTTTTTTTTTGAAACTCTTAATCTATGGTTGTTTAAAAAAGCACCTTTATCTTTTTCTGCAAAAAACATTTCGTCTTTAATAGGATCAAAAATTAATCCACTTACAATTTCATTTTTTGATTGTAAAGCTATACAAATTGCAAAATGAGGGATGCCATGTAGGAAATTTGTGGTTCCATCAATAGGATCTATGATCCAGATATTTTCTTGATCCTTATTTTTAATTGATCCGACCTCTTCTGATAGAAAAGAATAATTTTTTTTAGTTTTACTTAGTTCTTCTATTAAGATTTTTTCTACTAGTTTATCAGTTTTTGTTACAAAATCTCTTGGTCCTTTTTTAGAAACTTGTAATTTTTCAACTTCCCCAAAATCACGAATAACAGATTTAGATGCTTTTTCAGCAGCTTTAATCATAATATTTAGATTTGATGAAATAGAGATCATTGATTTAGATTTTTTTAACGTACTCTAAATTTCTTGTATCTACTATTACTTCGTCTCCAGCCTCAATGAAGGGAGGTACTTGAATGCTCAATCCATTATCAAGTGTTGCTGGTTTATAAGAAGAAGATACTGTTTGACCCTTAAGAGCAGCATCAGTTGTTTCTATTTTACATTGTACTTGATTAGGTAATTCTATTGAAATTGGATTTTCATTATAAAAACTGACAGAGACTTCAAGATTTTCCGTTAACAATTTTCCCTGATCTCCTACAATTTCTTTTTTAATTTCTATTTGTTCAAAAGTTTTTGGCTCCATAAAAAAATAATTACTTTCATCTTCATATAAATAATTAAATTTTGTTTCCTCTAATGACGCTTTTTCCACTGTTTCACTCGATCTAAATCTTTCATTGAGTTTAGTATTTTTACCAACACTTTTCATTTCAACTTGTGCAAATGCACCTCCTTTACCAGGTTTGACGTGTTGGGTTTTTAATACTTGCCATAAATCATTTTTATATTCTAAAAGCATTCCAACTCTTATTTCACTCGCATTTATTTTCATTTTAAACTTTCTATTGCTTTTATAGGTTTGTATTCTTTATTATTCCAAATGTAGCCTGAGATAGCTAAAAAATCTGCGTTATTCAATAAAAGTTTTTTATAATTATTTGAATTTATTCCACCGATGGCAACTATTGGAATATTTGTTAATTGTTTTGCTTTGTTTAACGTTTTTATATTTGATTTAAAAAGTGGTTTTTTTGTTTTGGAGGCAAAAAATGCCCCAAATGCAATATAACTAGCATTATTTTTAATTGCTGATTTTGCTAGTTTTATTGAATTATGGCAAGTTATTCCAATAATTTTATTACCAATAATATTTCTTGCTTCTTTAATGTTTACATCTTTTTGACCTAAATGACATCCATCTGCATTTAAATTTTTTGCAAGGATAGGATCATCATTAACAATAAATTTTACACTATTTATTTTACATATTTTTTTAATTTTCTTTCCAATTAATAATTTTTTTTTGTAAGAATATTTTTTCAATCTCATTTGAAAAAAACTTATCTTATTTGTTTTAAATACTTGTTTAAGATCCTGGTAAAAATTTGAATAAATTTTATTTGGAGAGATGAGATAAATAAATTTTTTTTTATTTATTCTCAAGTTCGCTTGTCCATTTTCCTTGTGCAGCTAATGTGCACATTCTAGCTCTGTGGTTGAAAACATTTTGAGTTCCAATAATATTTTTTGTATCTGTTGACCAAAATTTAAGTGCACTTTGCTGTAAGGCTCTTCCATAAGAATAGGTCATGATAAAATTAGTATAATTTTTTTTGTTAATTAAATTTAAATTTTCAGTTGCCTCTATTTCTGACTGACCCCCTGATAAAAAAGCAATACCCGGAACTTCAGACGGCACTGAATTTTTAAGACACTCAAGTGTTTTTTCTGCAACTTCTTCATTTGAAATTTTATTTTTTGAATTATTACCTGCTAAAATCATATTAGGTTTTAAAATAATTCCTGATAAATCAATTTCATGTAAGATTAATTCCTCAAAACACTTTTTGATAACCTCAGAAGTTTTATTTAGACAGTCTTCAGCAGAATGATCTCCATCCATTAAAACTTCTGGTTCAACTATTGGAACCATCTCACATTCTTGAACTAAGGCTGAATATCTTGCAAGTGCATGTGCGTTAGAATGAATTGCAAGTTTACTTGGGTATTTTTCGCTTATAGAATAAACACCTCTCCATTTTGTAAATCTTGCACCAAGTTCATAATATTTTTTCAATCTTTCTCTTAGCCCATCGAGGCCTTCTGTAATTTTTTCTTCAGGTGAGTTTGCTAAATTTTTTGCACCTGTATCCACTTTAATTCCAGGAACAGCACCAGTGCTTGAAATTACATCTGGTATAGATTTACCTGTACTTGTTATTTGATTAATAGTTTCATCAAATAAAATCACACCACCTATACAATCATTCATGCTTTCAGAACTTAAAAGTGTTTCTCTAAATGCTAGTCTATTTTCTGGAGTTGACTGAACATTAACTGCTTCAAGTCTTTTAGTCATGGTGCCATTACTTTCATCAGCTGCAAGTATTCCTTTACCATTAGCGAGTATTTTAAGGGCTATTTTGTTAAGTTCAGACATATTAATTAAGAGCTTTTATACCAGGAAGCTCTTTCCCTTCAAGATATTCTAAGAAAGCTCCACCAGCAGTTGAAACAAAATTAAAATCTTCAACAGCATTTAAACTATTCAGTAATGATACAGTATCACCACCACCAGCAACTGAATAAATTTTATTTTCTTTATTATTTTCAATTATTTTTTTTGCAATTTCAATACTGCCATTTGCAAAATCAGGATTTTCAAAATATCCAGCGGGCCCATTCCACAATATTGTTTTAGTAATATCTATAATTTCAGAAATTTTTTTAATTGTTTTTGGTCCCATGTCTAAAATCATTTCATCTGAATTAATTTCACTTAATTCTTTTATTTTAGGTAGGCCATTTAAATTATTGGAAACAACAACATCTTCAGGGTAAATAATTTTACAATTTTCTTTTTTTGAAAGCGAAATTATTTCATTTACAATTGAATTCACATTTTCTTCTTTAATCGATTTTCCAATATTATTTCCCTGATACTCAATAATGTTATTAGCCATACCTCCAACAATTATAATATTATCAAACTTTGATATTAAATTTTTAATAACATTAATTTTTGTTGAAATCTTAGATCCTCCAATAATGCATGTAACAGGTTTTGTAATATTAGAAGTAATTTTTTTTAAAGCCTCAATTTCTAAATCTAATTGTAAACCTGAAAATGAAGGTAAAAATTTTGAAATTTCACAAACTGAAGCATGAGCCCTATGAGAGCATGAGAAAGCATCATTAACATAAATATCACCTAGACTTGCTAAATGTTCTGCAAATTTTTCATCATTATTTTCTTCTTCTGGATAATATCTTATATTTTCTAGAAGTAGAATTTTTTCATTAAAACCTTCAATAAAATTTTTATCAATTTTATAAATATTATCTTTTATTAATTTTACTTTTTCATTTAATTTTTTTTCTAATTCTTCTCCAATTGGCTTTAATGAAAGCTCCTCTACAATTTTGCCTTTAGGTCTTCCTACATGTGATAAAATAATTATTTTAGAATTTTGTTCTAATAAAAATTTAATAGTCTGAACGATTTTATCTATTCTTGTAGTATCTGTAATTATTCCATCAATTAACGGAACGTTTAAGTCCAATCTTAAAATTATTTTTTTATTTTCAAGATTGTGCTGCCCTAAAATACTTCTCATTAAGAGTTTTGATCAATATATTCAGCGATATCACACATACGATTAGAAAAACCCCATTCGTTGTCATACCAAGCAGAAATTTTTCCCATATTATTTCCCACAACATTTGTTAATGAACTATCAACAATTGCTGAGGCAGAATGATGATTAAAATCAATAGACACTAATTTTTCTCGAGTAATTTCTAATATATTTTTGAGTTTATTTTTTGAAGCTAATTCAAATGAATTATTTATTTTTTTAATATCAATATTTTTTTTGGTACAAAAAACTAATTCTACAAGAGAAACATTTGGTGTTGGAACTCTCATAGCTACACCCTCTAATTTCCCTTTTAAACTTGGGATTATCTCACCAATTGCTTTGGATGCCCCAGTTGATGTTGGCACAATAGATTGGCTAGCTGCTCTTGCTCTTCGAGGATCTTTATGAGAATTATCTAAAATTCTTTGGTCACTGGTAAAAGCATGAATTGTAGTCATAAAACCTTTTTCTATCTCAAAGTTTTCATTTAATACATGAACTACTGGTGCTAAACAATTTGTAGTACATGAAGCTGCTGAAATTATGAGATCATCTTTAGACATATTTTTTTCATTTACTCCAAAGACAATTGTTTTGTCTGCATTTTTACATGGAGCTGATACAATCACTTTCTTAGCTCCATTATTTATGTGAGCTATAAGTTTTTCTTTAGAATTAAATTTTCCTGTGCATTCAAAAACATAATCAACATCAAATTTTTTCCAATTAATGTTTTCAATATTAGATTCTTGAGAAAATGAAATTTTATCTTTGTTTATAATTAAGTGATTTTCATCAAATCCTACATCTGCATTAAATTTTCCGTGAATAGAGTCGTATTTAATTAGTGTACATGTAGTCTCTGAATTTGATCTGTTATTGATATGTTTAATTTGTAAATTTTTGTTTTGACTTTCAATTATTGATCTAACTACCATTCGACCAATTCTACCCATTCCATTTATTCCAATTTTTATAGTCACAGAATTATTTCTATATTAATTTTTTTGTTTCTTTTGTTATATTTTCTTTTGTTAGTCCAAAGTAATTATAAATTACTTTGTAAGGTGCACTTTTACCAAATTCGTTAATTCCAAAAATTTTTCCACTTTCGCCAATGTATTTCTTCCAACAATCACTCGAACCAGCTTCTATTGATATTTTATATTTTGTCTCATTTACAATTTTCTTTTTATAAGAATTTGATTGTTGATCAAAAAGTTCCATACATGGCACTGATACAACTTTACTATAGATTTTTTCTTTGGCTAATTTATGACTTGTTTCGATTGCAAGATTAACTTCTGAGCCACTAGCAAAAATAGTTAATTTAATTTTTTTATTAGTTCTAAGAATTTCATAAGCTCCAAGTGAACATTTATTTTTTGGTGAATATTTTTTTCTAATTGGATTTAAATTTTGTCTGGTTAAAGATAAAATACTTGGAGTTTTTGAGCTTTTTAAGGCATGTTCCCAGCATTCAATTGTTTCAACTCTGTCAGCTGGTCTAAAAACATTCAAATTTGGTATTGATCGTAAGCCTGATAATTGTTCTATTGGTTGATGTGTTGGACCATCTTCTCCAAGACCAATGGAGTCATGGGTCATAACGTAAATTACCCTTTGCTGCATTAAAGCTGACAATCTAATTGAAGGTTTGCAATAATCAGAAAATATTAAAAAAGTTCCACCGTAAGGAATAAAATTACTATGTAGTGCAATTCCATTCATTATCCCACTCATTGCGTGTTCTCTAACACCATAGTGTATGTAATTTCCATCAAATTTTCCTGGTTCAATAATCTTATGTTTTTTTGTTTTAGTATTATTAGATCCAGCTAAATCTGCAGATCCTCCAATAAGACAATTATTTTTATTAGTTAATGCATTTAAAGTTAGTTCAGAGGATTTCCTTGTTGCCAAGCTCTTAAGTTCTTTTAAAGCATTTTTCTTTTCTGCATCAAGAATGTTTTTAAAGTTATTTTTTGCAACTTGGTTAAATTTTTTTTTATTTTTTTTAAATAATATATTCCACTTTTTCTCAATAAATTGACCTTTGTCTCCAATTTTTCTCCATTCTTTCAATAATTTATTTGGAATTTCAAAAGGTTTATAATTCCAATTTAAAACTTTTCTGACTAGCTTAATTTCCTCTAGTCCTAACGGACTGCCATGTGAAGATGATTTACCAGATTTATTTGGCGAACCATATCCTATTTTTGTTTTGCAAGAAATAACAGTTGGTCTTTTTGCATTTTGAACTTTTTTTAAAGCTCTATTGATTTGTTTTTCATTATGACCATCTATTAAAATATAATCCCAACCATAGCTTTCAAATCTTTTTTTAAAATTATCTGATACCGCAAGACTAGTTGGACCATCAATTGAAATTTTATTATTATCAAATAGCATTACTAAATTTTTAAGTTTTAAATGACCAGCCAAACTCATTGCCTCATGACTAATTCCTTCCATCAAACAACCATCACCAGCTAAAACATAAGTTTTATGATTAATTAAGTTTTCCCCTAATTTTTTTTTTAAAATTTCTTCAGCGATTGCAAAACCAACAGCATTAGCTATTCCTTGTCCAAGAGGGCCCGTGGTAGTTTCAATGCCAGTTTTTGGATGATATTCTGGGTGACCCGCACAAACAGAATTAAGTTGTCTAAACTTTTTTATGCTATTAATTGAAACGCTTTTATATCCTGTTAGATGCAGTAGAGAATATAACAACATCGAACCATGCCCAGCTGAAAGAACAAATCTATCTCTATTTAACCAATCTGGATTTTTTGGATTAAATTTTAAATAATCTTTAAACAATACTGTTGCAACATCAGCCATACCCATTGGCATCCCCGGATGTCCAGAATTTGCTTTTTGAATAGCATCGATTGATAAAAATCTAATGCAATTAGCTAATTGATTGTGTAGTTTACTCAAAATTATCCTGACTAGACTAAGAAGAATCTATTTTATAATATAAACATATATATATGAATTCTATAAACGAAAAAGAAAAAAAATTAAATATAGCTTTGGAGGAATTAAAAAATTTGGATCTTAGCAATCCTGATTTACAAAAAAATATTGAGAATTTAAATTTGCAAAAAAATCAATTAGAAATTGAAAAAAATGAACTTGAAAATAAATACAAAAATTTATTAGAGGAACATGAAAATTTGTCAAAAAAACTTAAAGAAATAAAAGATAAAGAGAAACTAGAGCAAAGAAAGCAAATAGAATTTTCTGAAAAAATAGATGAATTAAATCAAGAAACAGATACTTTATTAGAGGAAATTGATAAATGGCAAATGTAAAAGTTAAATTTAACAACAAAGAGTTTTTATTATCCTGTGATGATGGACAGGAAGAGCATTTAGAAGAATTATTATTTCATATTAATCAAAAATTTAACCAGCTTAAAGATGATCTTGGAAATCTAGGGGAAAATAAGCTTCTTTTAATTACCGCAGTTAAAATTATGGATGAATATTACGAAACAAAAAAAAAAGTAGATCAAAAAAAGAAGGAACTTTACGATTTGACTAATAAATTTAAGGAGCTGAAATCATTAATTTATGAATATAAAGATCAGAAAGATTCAGAGATTAAAGAATTAAATTTAAATCATAAAAATTTCAAAAGCGAAATTGAAGAAAATCAAAAAAAATATGAGCAGTTGATTGATGAAGCTGCTGATGAAATTTCAAATTTTGTAAAAAAAGCAAAATTAGAAAATATTTCTCAATAATTTAGTGACAAAATCAAAGTTAAGAAGAAAAATTTTAAAAATTAGAAAAAAGAATTATAATGAAAATTTAAAAATTATTCCTTCGATAATTAATTTATTTTTTAAAAATAAAGGTTTTAAATTTAACAGTATAGGTGGTTATTATCCTTGTAATTTTGAAATTGATGATTCTGACATTTTGAGTTTCTTTGAAAAAAAAAACATTAGAATTTCATTACCTGTAATAAAAAAAAATAATCAAATGAATTTTTTTGAGCATTCAATGAGTGATCCTTTTAGTATAAATAAATATGGAATATCTGAACCTTCATCTTCAAAAAAAGTTTATCCAGATATAATATTTATTCCTTTAGTAGCATTTGACAGAAATCTTAATAGATTGGGTTATGGTGGAGGATTTTATGACCGTTATTTAGAAAAAATTACAAAGATTAAAAAAACAGTGAATATTGGTTTGGCTTTTTCACATCAAAGAGTAAAAAAAATTCCCATATCTAAATTTGATAAGAAATTAGATTATATTATAACAGAAAAAGAAATATTTGAATGAGAGTATTATTTTTAGGTGATGTTGTAGGAGTATCAGGTTGCTCAAAACTTGTTAGTAATTTGATGAGTGAAAAAAAATTAAAAGAAATAGATTTTGTGATTGCCAATGGAGAAAATGCTGCTGCTCAGGGAGTTGGTTTAACAAAAGAAATATGTGAAGATTTTTTTGCATGTGGAGTAGATGTTATTACAACGGGAAACCATGTTTGGGATCAAAAAGATATAATGAAATATATTGATACTGAAGAGAGATTATTAAGACCAAAAAATTTATTTGAGCCAGCACCAGGTAAAGGATTTCATGTATATCACTCAAAAGATAACGTAAAAGTTGGAGTTTTGAATTTAATGGGAAACGTTTTTATGAAAAAATGTGAAGATGTATTTGAAATTTCTCAAAAATTTTTAGAAAAAAATAAGTTAAAACATGACTATGATTTATTGATAATTGATTTTCATGGAGAAATAACAAGTGAGAAGAATGCTATTGGTCACTTTTTTGATGGTCACGCAACTTTAGTGGTAGGTACACATACACATATACCTACAAATGATGCTAGAATTTTAAAAGGTGGTACTGCCTATCAAACTGATGCAGGTATGTGTGGAGATTATGACTCTGTTATTGGAATGAACAAAGAAAATTCACTTAATAGATTTTTAAAAAAAAATTCAGTAAAACATTTTCCTGCAACAGGTGATGCTACTTTATCTGGAGTTATTGTAGATTGTGATATAAATACTGGTTTAGCAAATAATGTACAAAGTTATATATTTGGAAACCAATTAAAAAATTTTTAATTTATTATGGCTGGACACTCTCATTGGGCTGGAATTAAACATAAAAAAGGAAAGGCTGATAAACAAAGGTCTAAAATATTTTCAAAATTATCAAAAGAGATTACAGTTGCCGCAAAACTTGGTGATAAAGATCCAGCAATGAACCCAAGATTAAGATCAGCTGTCCAGGCTGCTAGATCAGCAAATATGCCAAAAGATAATATTGAAAGAGCAATTGATAAATCATCTGCTGCAACAGGTTCAAATTTTGAAAGCTTAAGATACGAAGGTTTTGGACCAGAAAAAGTTGCAGTTATTGTTGAAACTTTGACTGATAATAAAAATAGAACAGCATCTAACATTAGAACCATGTTTCAAAAAGCTGGAGGTAGTTTAGGTACCCAAGGATCTGCTTCTCATAACTTTAAACAGTTAGGTGTTATTAAAATTGAAAAAAAAGAAATTAGTAATGATGATATCTTAGATCTAGCAATAAGTGCAGGTGCACAAGATTGTTTGTCGAAAGAAGATCATCATGAAATACATACAGAGATAAATGAAATTTATGAAGTTAAGAAAAAATTAGAAGAAAATATAAGCAACTTTATTTCCACTAATATAGAGTGGGTGCCATTAAATACTTTAGATTTATCTTCGGATGGCAAAGAAAATATGATTAAGTTTTTAGAACAGCTAGATGAAGATGATGATGTTCAAAATATATTTACAAACTCAAAAATGATTTATTAATGACTATAGTTGGCATAGATCCTGGTGTAAGCGGAGCAATTTGTGTATTAAGAGATGGTAAAATTACAATGATCTGTGATATGCCGATCATGATTGATGGTACTAAATCAAAAAGACAAATTAATGCAGCTGAACTTGCTAATATTTTAATTAACCAAAAATTAAATTTTGAGGATAAGGTAATTTTAGAGAGTGTGAGTGCTATGCCCGGTCAAGGAGTAACAGGAATGTTTAGTTTTGGTCAATCTTTTGGAGTAATTAAAGGAGTTTGTGCTGCTTTAAAGTTATCTTTACATTTAGTGAGGCCTGTTAAATGGAAAAAACATTTTAACTTATTAAATTCTGAGAAGGATGCTAGTAGAACTAAGGTAATTGAAATGTATCCATATATTGCTTCTGAAGTCTCTAAAAAAAAAGATTCTAATAAGGCAGATGCAATTTTGATAGCAAAATATTTTTATGAAAACTTACCAAAATAGGTCTCTAATTAAATTTTTGATTATATAATTACTAAATAAGAGTCAAAATAAAGACACATTTCAGTGTGATTAGTAATTATGGAAGCAGATATCGCGTCAAAAGCAGTCGAGTTAGGAACTAACACAGACTTCTCCTTATTTAGTTTATTTTTTAGAGCAGACATAATTGTAAAATCTGTAATGATAATTTTAATACTTTGTTCAGTTTATTCCTGGGCGATTATTTTTGATAAATACAGGTTATTTAAAAGAATTAACAAATCGTCTGAGGAGTTTGAGGAGAAATTTTGGAATTCTAAGTCTGCAGAAACTTTTTACAATAGCTTACCTAGTAAACTTGACGATCCTATGTCTCTAGTATTTCAAAGTGCAATGGAAGGTTTATTGAAAAAGAAATCAAGAAATAATCTGAGCGAGAGAATGAGTGCATCTTTAGAGGCTGGAATGGAAAAAGAAATGACAAAAATTGAAAAAGGTTTTACCTTTTTAGCAACGGTTGGTTCAACAGCGCCATTTATTGGATTATTCGGAACAGTTTGGGGAATCATGAATTCTTTTCAATCGATTGCAATTTCTAGAAATACAAGTTTAGCGATTGTAGCACCTGGTATCGCCGAGGCTTTATTTGCTACTGCCTTAGGACTTTTAGCTGCAATCCCGGCAGTAGTTGCTTACAATAAATTTAATAATGACTCAAAAAAATATTCTGAAAAGTTAGAGAATTTTTCCAAAAGATTTTTAACAATTATTTAAATGGCTTTTAAGTTAAATCGCTCTTCAAAAGAACCAATGAGTGAAATCAATGTCACACCCTTTGTGGATGTTATGTTGGTATTGTTAATAATATTTATGGTAACAGCTCCTTTGTTGACAGTAGGTGTGCAAGTTGATTTACCCGAAAGTTCTGCAGATTCATTGCCAGAAGAAACAGAACCTTTAACCTTATCAATTAATGCAAAAGGAGAAATATTTATTCAAGAGTCTAAAGTTGAATATGATAATATTATTGCAAAAGTTTTAGCAGTTTCAAAAAATAGAACTGATACTAGAATATATGTTAGAGGTGATAAAACTATTAATTATGGTAGGGTTCTTGAAATCATGGGACTTCTGTCAGGATCAGGTTTTACTAAAGTAGCATTAATTTCAGAACCTTATAAGCAGAGGTAGTAAGTGTGAATGGAAGTATAATAGTTTCCTCAATTCTACATGCTGCATTAATTTTAGTAACAGCTTTAAGTTTGCCATTCTTAGCTAAAAAACCACTTGATATTCCTCCCATAGTATCTGTTGAACTAATTCAGATAGCTGAAAAGACAAATATTCCTTATGCACCAAAGGCAAAAAAAACTTTAGAAAAAGTAAAAGAGAAAGAAAAAAAATTAGTTTCAGAACAAGCTCCTCCAAAAAAAGTAAAAAAAAACAAAACTAAAACTGTAGTTTCTTCTGAAAAAACTAAAAAAAAAATTGAAAAACAAAATCCAGAAGCTGTTCCTTTACCAAAAAAAAATTTAAAAAAAATTGAAACAAAAGAAGAGAAAAAACAGAACCCTGACAAAGTAGATACTAAAGTTAAACAAGTATCTGAATTTGAAAAAAAAGATTTATTTGATCCAAATAATATTGCAGCTTTGATTGATAAGTCAAAAGAGGAGGCTGCTGAGACAATTAAAAAAAATAATGATGATATTACTCAAGATAAAGTAAAAAATATTGAAAGCACCGGCCTCACCTTAAGTGAAGAGGATGCTCTTAAAGCTCAAATTTTTGGTTGTTGGAGTATACCATTGGGTTTACCATACAATGAAAATTTATTGGTAAGAATTAAATTGGAATTAAAACCAGATGGATCAGTTACTAAAACAGAAATTTTAGATCATGCAAGGATGAACAAGCCTGGACAAGGATTTTATAAGGTTTTGGCTGAAAGTGCATTGAGAGCAGTAAAATTATGTCAACCTTTGAGAGTCCCTAGCACTGGCTATGAAAGGTGGAAAGAGTTACAATTAAATTTTGATGCAAGAGAAATGTTAGAAGGCTAATATAAACGAGATATATGATAAGAATATTCTTTTTAATTTTAATTTTTATTCCCTTAAAATCTTTTGCTCTAATTGAAGTTGATATTACTAGAGGAAACTTAAACCCTCTACCATTAGCAATATCACCTCTATCTATAAATGAACAATCAAGATTAAGCTTTGAAAAAGTTCTTGAAAAAGAAAATATTGGAGAGGAAATTTCACTAATAGTTGAAAATAATTTAAGAACCTCAGGTTTGTTTAATCCATTAAATAAAGATGCTTTCTTGCAAGCTCCAGACATAGCTCATTTAA
Source organism: Candidatus Pelagibacter sp. HIMB1623 (assembly GCF_052047695.1). Lineage (NCBI taxonomy): Bacteria > Pseudomonadati > Pseudomonadota > Alphaproteobacteria > Candidatus Pelagibacterales > Candidatus Pelagibacteraceae > Candidatus Pelagibacter > Candidatus Pelagibacter sp. HIMB1623. The sequence goes on along the minus strand of NZ_JBNAJN010000012.1, from coordinate 246,388 downwards.
AGCCTAGATTTGAGGATTGGAATCTAATTAAAGCCCAAGCACTTGTTACCGGGAAAGTAAGTTTTGAAAATGATAAGTTGAGAGTTGAGTTTAGATTATGGGACGTACTTGCTGCTAAAGAAATGATGGCTTTAGCATTTACAACTGTTCCAACAAATTGGAGAAGAGTAGGTCATATTATTTCAGATAAAATTTATGAGCGATTGACTGGTGAGAAAGGATATTTTGATACCAGAATAATTTATGTAGCAGAAGAGGGCCCAAAGACTCAAAGAATAAAAAAATTAGCAATCATGGATCAAGATGGATTCAATAATAAATTTTTAACATTAGGAAACGAATTGGTTTTAACTCCAAGATTTAATCCAACGAGTCAAATGGTGACATATTTATCTTATTTTAGAAATCTTCCGAGAGTATATTTATTAGATATTGAAACTGGAACCCAAGAAGTAGTTGGAGATTTTCCTGGCATGACTTTTGCACCTAGATTTTCTCCTGATGGAAAAAAAATTATTATGAGTTTTGCGAATGATGGTAAGTCAGATATTTATACAATGGATTTAGAAAATAGAATAGTAGAGAGGATTACCAATCATCCCTCAATTGATACTTCACCATCCTATTCCCCTGATGGAAAATATATTACATTCAACTCAGATCGAAGTGGATATCAGCAAATTTATATTATGAAAAGTGATGGCAGTGACGTCAAACGAATTTCTTTTGGAAATGGCTTGTATGGTACACCTGTATGGTCACCAAGAGGAGACTTAATTGCATTTACAAAATTACATAAAGGTAAGTTTTATATAGGAGTTATGAGAACTGATGGAAGTGGTGAAAGATTATTAACAGAAAACTATTATCAAGAGGCACCGTCTTGGTCACCTAATGGAAGAGTTCTAATATTTTATAGAGAAACTAAAACAGATTCGAAAGGTGAGGGTTTTACTGCAAAATTATGGTCAATTGATTTAACAGGCTACAATGAACGACAAATAATTACGCCCACAGATGCCTCTGACCCATCATGGTCATCTTTATTAAGCAATTAATAAAAATCAAAGGTATACCTCTAATTGAATAATACTAAATTTCTTGATTTTTATACTTGAAACATCTATTTAGTTGTGAAAAAGTGTAAAATTGAATTTAGCAGCAAGGAGCAATTTAATGAATTTAAGCAAAATTTTTAAAAATACATTATTGGTATTAACGGCATGCCTAGTTTTATCTGCGTGTGCAACAAAAAAAGAAGTAGCAATACAAGAGGAGCCTCCTAAAAAAGAAGAGCCTAAGAAAGAAGAGAAAAAAGAGGAGGTAACTAAAATTGAAAAAATTGCAGGACAAATGCAAGGCGATGTATATGTGGGAACAGAATCGGTAAAATATTTGGCTGATGGTGTTCCTGATAGAGTTTTCTTTGCGACTAACGAGTCAATACTTACAACTGCTTCAAGAGAAACATTAAGAGCCCAAGCTGCTTGGTTAAGACAAAATCCTGGCGTTACAGTAGTTGTCGAAGGTCATGCAGATGAAAGAGGAACTAGAGAGTACAACTTAGCTCTTGGTGAGAGAAGAGCAAATGCTGCTAAAGACTACTTAATGACTTACGGTGTATCTTCTGACAGGATAACAGTTTTAAGTTATGGAAAAGAAAGACCAGTAGATTCAGGTTCTAACCCATTAGCATGGTCAAAAAACAGAAGATCAGTAACTGTTAAAGCAAACTAAAATTAAAATTATAAGACCCCAATACTATTAAAAGTTTTGGGGTCTTTTTTTTGCCATTTTAATACATAAAGTTATTTATAAATGAAAAATCAATTTAAAATTCTATCTTTTAAATTCATTTTCTTTTTTACTATATTATTTACAACCAACATTTCTTTTGCAGATAATCATAACATTTATGAGACATTAGAAATTATAAAAAATGATCTTAAAACACTTGAAAGAGCAGTTTACTCAGGTTCAATTGAAATTAAAACAAAAGCAAATGATCAAAATTTTGTTGAAACTGATACAAATTCTGAAGATGTCTTAACACGACATTTACTTAAGTTGTCTGAGGTTGAAAATCAATTTAGGGAACTAACAAATAAATTTGAGGAAATTAATTTTAAATTAGATAAACTTTCAAATAGATTAACAAAAATTCAAGCTGATACACAAGTCAGATTTCAAGAAATAGAAACCGATTTAAGTAACATTAACACTAATGCCGCTAAACAATTAAGCTCAAAACCCAAAGTAGAGGAAAACAAGATGCTACCTGGAAGTTCTCAACCACAGCTTCTAGGCTCGATAACATATAAAGACACAGAAACATCTGATACATCACAAAAAATCGAGTCAGTTGATACAACTGCTTCGGTAGTTACAGAAATTTTTGAGAATGAAGAAAAAATTTTACCTCAGGATTTGTCAATTAGAAAACAATATGAATTCGCAACAAGTTTTTTAAAGGTTGGAGACTACGGAACAGCGGAAAAAGCATTTAGAGAGTTTGTATTAACTCATCCCAATGATGAGTTAGCTGGTAGTGCTCAATATTGGTATGCAGAAACTTTTAGAATTAGACAACTTTACACTGATGCAGCATCTGCATATTTAGAAGGTTATCAGAAATACCCCAAAGGTAAAAAGGCTCCAATTAATTTACTCAAACTTGGAGTTTCAATGGTTCAAATTGGTGAGAAAGACCAAGGTTGTAAAATGATAAATGGTGTAGAATTGCAATATCCAAAAGCTAATCAATCTGTATTACAAAAAGCAAAATATGAGTCTAAGAAATTTGACTGCATCAAACAAGACTCATAGGATTTTAATCAATAAACTAAAAGATAAAAAAATTTTTCAAATTTATGAAAAATTTGAAAAAGAGTTTAGATTAAAAGATGATTTCTTAGTAGCTGTATCAGGAGGACCAGATAGTTTAGCTCTTGCTTTTTTAACAAAAATTTATGCAATTAAAAATTCGATTAAAGCACATTATTTTTTAGTTGATCATAAATTAAGGAAAAATTCCTCAGAGGAAGCAAAGTTTGTTAAGAATCTATTAAAAGATTATTTGATTAAATTAAATGTCCTTAAGTGGAATGGAAAAAAACCTATTAAAAACATTCAGTCATCAGCAAGGTTTAAAAGATACAATCTTTTAATCCGTCAAGCAAAAAAATTGAATATAAAGAATATTTTATTAGGCCATCACAATGATGATTTAATTGAAAATTTCTTTATTAGAATGACCAGGGGTTCTGGCCTAAATGGACTGGTCTCATTTGATGCTCAATCTGAGTATAAAGGACTTAATTTGATTAGACCTTTACTTAAATTTTCTAAGAAAGATCTGATATTTATGTCAAAAAATATTTTTGAACAATATGTTGAGGATCCATCAAATAAAAATGATAAGTATAAGAGAACTTATATTAGAAATTTAATACAGAATCTCCAATTTCAAGGCTTTGATAAAGATAAATTTAATTTAACTATAAAAAATCTAAAATTTGCAAATTTTTCAATGAGTTATTTTGTTGAAAAAAATATTAGGGATAACAGTGTAGGGTTTGATGAAAAAGATTCGATATTTTTGAATAAAAATTTTTTTAATCAGCCAGAGGAAATAGTATTTAGATCTTTGATACAAATTATAAAATCTGTAGGTCATAAATATTATCCAGTTAGAGGAAAAAAAATTAATATGATAATAGAACTCGTTAACAAACCTAATCCCTTTAAAATAACTCTAGGGAATTGTTTGTTAAAGAAAGTTAATAATACAATCATTGTGACAAAAGAGGCCTAAAGTAAAAGAAATAACTGATATTTTGTCACTTGTTAATTGGCTAATAATTCTTATTTTAACTATATGAATTTAAAAAATCTAGCTATGTGGGGAATAATAGTTTTTTTAACTATTGGTCTTTATAATATGTTCAAAAATCCTCAATCTAATATTAGAGGAGGAAATCAAATAATTTTTTCAGATTTTTTATCTTCTGTGGAGAATGGTGAAGTATTAAAAGTTGAAATTCAAGGAAATAATATAAAAGGAGTTTATTCTAATGGTAATACTTTTTCTACATACGCACCTAACGATCCTAATTTAATAGAAAAGTTATCAGAAAAAGGTGTAAGTATATCTGCTGCACCTTTAGAGGAAAAAATGCCTTCTTTATTTGGCGTACTTCTTTCCTGGTTTCCAATGCTTCTTTTAATTGCTGTTTGGATATTTTTTATGAGACAAATGCAAGGTGGTAAAGGTGGTGCCATGGGATTTGGTAAATCAAAGGCAAAAATGATGAACGAGTTGAAGGGTAAAGTAACTTTTAATGATGTTGCTGGCGTTGAGGAAGCGAAAGAAGAAGTAGAAGAAATAGTAGAATTTTTAAAAGATCCAAAAAAATTTAGTCGACTAGGAGGAAAGATACCAAGAGGTGCATTGCTCGTAGGTCCTCCAGGAACAGGTAAAACTTTATTAGCGAGAGCAATAGCTGGCGAAGCAGGAGTTCCTTTTTTTACAATTTCAGGATCTGATTTTGTTGAAATGTTTGTTGGAGTAGGTGCTTCAAGAGTAAGAGATATGTTTGAGCAAGGAAAAAAGAATTCACCTTGTATAATTTTTATTGATGAAATTGATGCTGTAGGAAGAAGTAGAGGAGCTGGACTTGGTGGAGGTAATGATGAGAGAGAACAAACCTTAAATCAATTATTGGTTGAGATGGATGGTTTTGATACCAATGAAGGTGTTATCATTATTGCTGCAACTAATAGACCTGATGTACTTGATCCAGCATTACTAAGACCCGGAAGATTTGACAGACAAGTTGTTGTTTCAAACCCAGATATTATTGGTAGAGAAAAAATTTTGAAAGTGCATGTCAAAAAAATCAAAATATCACCAGATGTAAATTTGAGAACTATAGCTCGCGGAACACCTGGTTTTTCAGGTGCAGATTTAGCTAATTTAGTTAACGAAGCTGCTCTTTTGGCTGCAAGAAAAAATAAAAGAATCGTTACATTGTTAGAATTTGAAGAAGCAAAAGACAAAGTTATGATGGGTGCTGAGAGAAGGTCAATGGTTATGACTGAAGATGAAAAAAAATTAACAGCATATCATGAAGGGGGTCATGCATTGGTTTCGTTTAATATGCCAAGCTATGATCCTATTCATAAAGCTACAATCATACCTAGAGGAAGAGCTTTGGGAATGGTAATGAATCTACCCGAAAGAGATAAGCATGGTTATTCAATTAAATATCTAAAAGCTAGATTGGCTGTTTGTTTTGGTGGCAGAGTTGCGGAAGAATTAATTTTTGGAAAAGATAATATTTCTACAGGTGCTGGTGGCGGAAGCGGTTCTGACATTAGCCAAGCAACACAATTAGCTAGAGCAATGGTAACTAAATATGGAATGAGTGAAGAAATGGGACCAGTAGAGTATGGTGAAAATCAAGAAGAGGTATTTTTGGGAAGATCAGTGACTCAAACTCAATCAGTATCAGAAGACATTGCTCAAAAGATAGATAAAGAGATAAGAAAATTAGTTGATGAGGGATACAATGAAGCTAGAAAAATATTAACAGAAAAAATTGAAGATCTTCATAAAATTGCAAAAGCTCTTATAACTTATGAAACTTTAACAGGTGAAGAAATTGAAAATATAATTAATAAAAATTTATACCCTAAAGATAAAGTTTTAGAAAATACTGATCAAAAAGATGATCAGGACTCAGCTTTAGGAGCGATGGGTTTAAAGCCAAAAATAGTACATTAAATTTATGCATAGACATTACACTAGAGCGTGTAATTTCTACTATGGAAACCAATCAAAAGAATTAGTAAATAAAAAAAAAGCAATTCCCTTAAGTCAAATAAAAGAAATATCTTTCGATCAAATTGAAATAATTACAAGAAAATCAAAAAAAAAAATATTTATTAATCAAATTAAAAATTTACCAAGGTCATTAAAAGCAAAAGTTGAATTTGATATTCAAAAAATTAAATCAAGTAAAAAAAATTTTTCAAATTTTAATTTTAAAAAAATTCCAAATATTTTAGGTGTATTAAATTTAACGCCAGATAGTTTTTCTGATGGCGGAAAATATAATACAAAAAAAAAAGCAATTGAACGAGCTATTCAATTATTTAATCAAGGAAGTAATTTAATTGATGTTGGAGGCGAGTCTACAAGGCCAGGATCAAAATCTATCAATGATAAAATTGAATGGAATAGAATTAAAAAAATATTAAATTTTTTAAGTAAAAAATTTCCAATATCTTTAGATACAAGAAAATCTAAAATTATGAAAAAAGGTATTAAATTGGGTGTTAAATTAATCAATGATGTTTCGGGATTAAGTTATGATTCTGATACTATTAATGTTTTGAAAAATTATAAAATTCCTTTTGTCATTCAGCACACACAAGGCAATCCAGATAATATGCAAAAAAATCCAAAGTACATGAATGAATTGTTAGATATTTATGATTTCTTTGAAGAGAAAATTAAACTAATAAGATCTAAAGGAATTAGACACAATAATATTATCTTAGACCCTGGTATTGGATTTGGAAAAAATTTGAAACATAATATGAATTTAATTAGAGGTATTTCTATTTTTCATTCACTGGGTTTTCCTATACTTGTTGGTAATTCAAGAAAGAGATTTATTAAAGAAATTTCAGGTATCAACGATAGTAAATTTAGAATAGGAGGGACATTGGCATCTTCAATTTTTTTAATGTCTCAAGGGGTTCAAATATTAAGAATTCATGATGTAAATGAGCTTATGCAGGGTATAAAAACTTATAAAGAAATCATAAAAAATTAATGGCAAAAAAATACTTTGGAACTGATGGAATAAGAGGACCTATTAATGGACAAAAGATTAATGGGGACATGTTTTTTAAATTTGGTTTAGCAAGTGGAACTTATTTCAAATCTCAAAAAAGAAGAAAACAAATAGCAATTATTGCAAAAGACACAAGATTATCTGGATATACTTTGGAGCCTGCATTGGTAGCGGGTCTAGCTTCTGCTGGAATGCATGTATTTACCTTAGGACCATTGCCAACAAATGGTCTAGCCATGATGACTAAAGCGATGAAAGCTAATTTGGGCATTATGATTACGGCCTCACACAATCAACATTATGATAACGGATTGAAATTATTTGGTCCCGATGGAATGAAATTATCAGATAAAATAGAGAAGAAAATCGAAAGAATTATTGATAAAGATATTTTACACAATTTGTCAAAGCCTGAAAAATTAGGTAGGGTAAAACGATTAGAGACTGGTACAAAAAAATACATTAAAATTTTAAAAAAAAATTTTAATAAAGAATTTAATTTAAGAGGGTTAAGAATAGTAATCGATTGTGCAAATGGTGCTGCCTATAGAGCGGGACCTGAATTACTAAAATCTTTAGGTGCAAAAGTTATAGCTATAGGAGTTAAACCAAATGGTTTAAACATAAATAAGAATTGTGGTTCAACTTTTCCAAATAAAATTAAATCTGCAGTAAGAAAATATAATGCACATATTGGAATTTCTTTAGATGGTGATGCTGACAGAATTATTATGTGTGATGAAAAAAGTAATATTGTAGATGGAGATCAAATTATTGCTGCTCTAGCAACAAGATGGAAAAATAAAAAAATGCTAAAGGGTGGTGTTATAGGCACACTGATGTCAAACTTTGCTTTAGAAAAATATTTTCAATCTAAGAAAATAAAATTTATTCGTGCAGATGTAGGAGATAGATATGTTAAAGAAAAAATGCAAAAATATAAATTTAATTTAGGTGGCGAGCAATCTGGACATATTATATTAGGTAAATTCGCTACAACAGGAGATGGTTTGCTTGTGGCCTTGGAGACTCTTTTTGCATTAAGAAAAGGAAAAAGAGCAAGTGATTTTTTTAATACATTTAAGAAAACTCCACAAATATTAATAAATATAGATGTAAAAAATAAAAATATAATTCAGAATGATGAAGTTAAAAAACAGATTAAAATTGCAGAGAAGTTGATAAAAGGTCATGGACGTATTTTAGTAAGGAAATCAGGAACAGAGTCAAAAATAAGATTAATGGGTGAAAGTGAAAATAAAATTCTTTTATCTAAATGTTTAAATATTATACAAAAAAAAATAAAATAATTTGAGACTAAAATCAAAAATTTTAATTATTGCAGGATCTGATTCATCAGGTGGTGCTGGAATTCAAGCTGATATAAAAACTATAACAGCTTTAGGGTCATATGCGATGACAGCTATTACAGCAGTAACAACTCAAAATACCACGGGAGTAAAATCAATTATTGCAATTAACCCAAAAGAAATTTTAAATCAAATTGTTTTTACATCTAATGATATAAAACCAGATGCAATAAAAATTGGTATGCTTCATTCTCCAGAGGTAATTAAGTTTGTAATAAAATCTTTAAATAAAATCAAAGTTAAAAAAATAATTTTAGATCCAGTAATGGTTGCTAAAGGTGGCGTTAAATTAATAAATAGTAAAGCAATCGATCTTTTAAAATCAAAATTAATACAAAAAGTTTTGCTTATCACACCCAACATACCAGAGGCAGAAATTCTTACTAAAACTAAAATAAAATCTAAAGAAGAAATGATTTATGCAGCATATAAATTAATTAATTTTGGAGCAAAAAATGTACTTATTAAAGGTGGTCACTTAGAAAGCAAATTTGTAGAGGATGTTTTTGTAAGTAAGGATGAACTTAAAATCTTTAGAAACAAAAGATATAATACACAGAATACACACGGAACTGGGTGTACTTTATCTAGTGCAATAACAACATTTTTATCATGTGGAAAAACTGTAAAGAAATCTTGTGAGCTTGGAATTAAGTATGTAAATTCTGCAATTAATTCTAACCCTAAATATGGAAAAGGACATGGCCCAATAAACCATCTCATTTCAATAAAAATAGATAAAAAATTTAAATAATGAAAAATATAGTTGTTGTTGGATCTCAATGGGGTGATGAAGGAAAAGGCAAAATAGTTGATTGGTTATCAGAGCAAGCAGATATTGTAATTAGATTTCAAGGAGGGCATAACGCAGGACATACACTTGTCATTGATGGAGTAACATACAAATTAAGACTGCTTCCATCTGGAATTGTCAGAAAAGGAAAAATTTCAATAATTGGAAATGGAGTGGTTGTAGACCCATGGGCTTTACTAGATGAGATTGAAGAAATTAAATCTAAAGGTGTAGAAGTTAACACAGATAACTTTATTATATCAGAATCTGCAAATTTAATTCTACCATTTCATAGAGAAATGGATGAGATAAGAGAAGATGCTGCAGGAAAAGGTAAAATAGGAACTACAAGAAGAGGAATTGGACCTGCTTATGAGGATAAGGTTGGAAGAAGATCTATACGAGTAATGGACCTAAGATCTGAAAAAAACTTAGATCAGAGATTAGAAGCAGTTCTAGTTCATCACAATGCGATAAGAAAAGGTTTAGGAAAAAAAATTTTTGAGAAAGATCAGCTGAAATCTGAATTACTTAAAATAGCACCTAAAATATTAGAATTTTCACAACCTGTGTGGCTAAAAATTGATCAATTCAAAAAACAAAAAAAGAAAATATTATTTGAGGGAGCGCAAGGAATCTTGTTAGATGTTGATCATGGAACATATCCTTTTGTAACTTCATCAAATACAGTTGCATCTAGTGCAGCTACAGGAACTGGATGTGGCCCCAACTCTATTAATTATGTTCTAGGAATTACCAAAGCTTATACTACTCGAGTGGGAGAAGGTCCTTTTCCAACCGAATTAACTGACAATATAGGTGAATTGCTAGGAACAAGAGGAAAGGAATTTGGAACAGTAACAAGTAGGAAAAGGAGATGTGGTTGGTTTGATGGAGTTTTAGTAAGACAAACAATAAAAGTTTCAGGAATAGATGGTATAGCATTAACCAAATTAGATGTTCTTGATGAATTAGATGAAATTAAAATGTGTATAGCATATGAACTTGATGGAAAAACAATAGATTATTTGCCGGCAGCTGTAGAGGATCAAATTAAAATTAGACCTGTTTACAAAATTTTTCCAGGATGGAATGTTTCTACAAGTGGAATTAAAAATATGGATTCGTTACCAGAAAATGCAAAAAAATATATTTTTGCAGTTGAAGATTTTATTGGTGCAAAAGTATCAAGCGTATCCACGAGTCCTGAAAGAGAAGATACAATTTTAATTGAAAATCCTTTTGATATTTAATTTGCAGGTAATAGGTTTTTAGATTTAGCTAAAAGAAGCATCTGTTTTTGAAGTTTTTCAAATGCTTTATTTTCTATCTGTCTGACACGTTCTCTACTAATTTTATACTGCTTACTTAAATCTTCCAGGGTGGTTGGATCATCATTCAGTCTTCTCGAATATAAAATTTCTCTTTCTCTATCATTAAGAATTTTTATAGAGTCTTTTAAGAGATCTTTTCTATTTTCCATTTCTTCATGTTGAGCAAATTTTAAATCATGATCAAGTTCTTTATCAACTAACCAATCTTGCCATTCATCTCCATCTTCTCCAACTTGAGCATTTAATGAAAATTCTTTTCCAGAAAGTCTTCTATTCATTGAAACAACTTCTTCCTTGCTTACATCAAGTTTATTAGCAATATGGTTTACATGCTCATCTCTCAAATCACCTTCAGTTTCAGGAGATATTTGATTTTTTATTTTCTTTAAATTAAAAAATAATTTCTTTTGAGCTGTAGTAGTTCCAATTTTTACAAGACTCCAAGATCTTAAAATATACTCTTGGATAGATGCTTTAATCCACCACATTGCATATGTCGCTAATCTAAAACCCTTTTCAGGTTCAAATTTTTTAACAGCCTGCATGAGACCGACATTTCCCTCAGAAATCATTTCATTTACTGGTAAACCATACCCTTTGTAACCCATAGCTATTTTCGCGACCAGCCTTAAATGGCTTGTAACTAGTTTTTCTGCCGCTTTTACATTTCCAGTTGTCCTCCAATTTTTAGCTAACATATATTCTTCTTCTGCAGCCAACATTGGAAATTTTTTAATCTGTTCCAAGTATGCAGAAAGACCACCCTCATTGGAAAGTGCAGGTAGATTATTGCTCATAGTTGTGCTCATAGCAGTGTTTATTTAGTTAATTATACCTAATTTTCAATAATTTATTCTTCAGTATTTCTTAGCATTTTTAAAATACTATTTAGTTCTTGAGGCAAAATTGAGGTAAAAATCAACTCTTTCTGAGTTCTAGGATGAACAAAGCCTAAAGTTTTTGCGTGTAGAAATTGTCTGTTTAAATTTGTAATTGAGTTTTGAATGTCAAAATCGACATTTTTTAATTTTTTATATTTTTTTTTATATTTATCATCACCAACTAAACTATTGCCTTTATAGTTCATGTGTACTCTTATTTGATGAGTTCTCCCAGTTTCTAATTTACATTCGACTAAACTTAATGTTGGAATTTTTTTATTTTCAAAAATTTCAATTGTTTTGTAATTTGTTATAGCTTTCTTACCTTTAGAGCGGCTCACCTCCATAAGTTGTCTATTTTTTGAACTACGAGTTATAAATGTTTCTATTCTTCCAAAAGACGGTCTAAGTTTTCCCCATATTAAAAGTTGGTATTCTCTAATAATTGTATGGTTGCTGAACTGTTTCGATAAATTTTCATGGGTCTCATTATTTTTTGCTATCACAACTAAACCTGAGGTATTTTTATCAATTCTATGAACAATTCCAGGCCTTAATTCATCCCCAATTGTTGACAAAGATTCTTTGTTGTAATGCATTAATGCATTTACAATTGTTTTGTCATAGTTGCCTGCCCCAGGATGCATTATTATTCCTGCAGGTTTATTAATTACTAATAAATCTGAATCTTCAAAAACAATATTTAATTTAAAATTATAAGGTTTTAAAGATGCAATCTCTGGCTCTGGAATTGTAAGATTTACCATATCACCAATCGAAACTTTTTTCGATGGGTTCTTAATTATTTCATTATTTAGTTTTAATTTTTCTTTTAAAATTAAATTTTTAACTCTGGTCCTACTAATAATTTCGTTTCTTTTGTTAATTAATACATCGACTCTTAAATTCTTTTCTTCTTCTTCAACTATAAAATTAATGCTTTTTTCCATAAAATATAATATTAATACTATATGCGCTTGTAGCTCAACTGGATAGAGCGCCAGATTTCGGCTCTGGAGGTTCAGGGTTCGACTCCTTGCAGGCGCACCATTTACTCTCCAATATTAATTAATGTCCCTTTTTCTCTTGCTTTATCAAACGAAAAATAAAAAGTTGCTACAGCAGCTGTGAAATAAAATGCATTTAGTGAAAGTGCGATACGAACATTTTCGTAGCTTACAGTTCCATTAACTAATATATTTCTGGTTTCTTCAAATATATAAACCAACGGCAATGCAAATGCTATTGATTGAAATATTTCTGGTAAAATTTCAACTGGATAATATATACAACCAAAAGGTGCTAGCAAAAACATTGTAGACCAGGCGATATTCTCAAATGATGGTCCAAATCTTAGCAATCCAGCTGAAACAAAAAGACCTAATGTGATACCAAAAATATACAAACTTAAAAAAAGAAAAGCTAATGGCAATCCCAAGTTTAATATAGATATGCCAAATAATGGCGAAGTTAATAATATTGCTGGTATCAATCCAATCAAAGCTCGTATTAAAGCAGTAATCACAAGTGCAGTAATTATTTCACTAATTTTCATTGGAGCAATAAATAAATTGGTAAAATTTCTACTCCAAATTTCTTCTAAAAATAACATATTAAAACCTATGCTGGTTCTAAATAGGAAATCGTAAAGAATTGCACAAGACAAAATAACTCCTACAGCTCCACTATAGTATGAACTGTGTGCTGCAAAAAAATTTGAAATGAAACCCCAAAGAGTTATCTGGATAGAAGGCCAATATATTAAATCAAGTATTCTGGGGAACGATCTAGTAATTAAATAAAAATGCCTTAAAAATAATCCATATATTCTTGTAATATTCATTTGTCTTTCCTAACAATTTCTAAAAAAACTTCTTCCAGGTTTTTTTGTCCATATTTTTTTATTAAATCTTCTGGAGTTCCACTATCCACGATATTACCATCTTTCATCATCATAACTGAATTGCATAATCTCTTCACTTCATCCATGTTATGAGAAGCCAATAAAACAGATATTTTTTTTTCTTCTTTGTACTTTTCTAAAAAGGTTCTTATAAAATCTGCTGTTTCTGGATCTAGAGCAGCAGTTGGTTCATCTAATAAGAGAACAGTTGGATCATTAATTAATGCTTTCGCAAGACTGACCCTATTTTTTTGACCTGATGACAGTTCTCCAGTAATTTTATCTAATAGATCTTCTAATCTTAATTTTTCTGAAAGAAAAATAATCCTCTCATTCAAATTTTTAATATTATATAGCTTCCCATATACAATAAGATTTTGCTTTACAGTTAATTTTTTAGGTAATTCAATATAGGGAGAAATAAAATTCATTTTGTGCAGAATTGAGATTTTATTATTTTCAATATTTTTGCCATTAATTAATACCTGGCCACTTGAGGGTTTTAATAATCCTAATATCATTCCAATGGTTGTTGTTTTTCCACAACCATTTGGACCTAACAGTCCTACTATTTCATTTTCATTAATTTTAAAATTTATATTATTGACTGCTTTTTTAGTCTTAAATGATTTTGAAAGACTTATGACTTCTATTGAGTTTTTCATTTGAAGTTCGATGCTCTCTTGAGTCTATCATTTATTGTTTTACCAATTCCTTTATTCGGTATTTTTTCTACAGCTATTGATTTATATTTATCATTTTTTATTTTCCTCAAAACACTATACAGGTTTTTAGCAGATTCATTTAAGTTATTTGTTTTGCTTAAATAATAAACATCTTTAGATACATTTTCTCTTTTTTTTAAGAGTATGAAAGCTTCATTTTTTTTATTTTTTTTCACATTCATTCTTAAAGGTATTCCTGGTGAGTAGTGCAAAGGAAAAAGACCGGGAGAAATTTTATTTTTTGAATTTATATTAATTATTATTTTTTGATTTAAAGTTTTTTTGATTTTTGAAACACTTAATCCCCCATATCTAAGTATTCTAGGTTTGTTTATTATGCTTATAATTGTGGACTCAACACCTATCTTGCAAACACCACCATCTAAAATAAATTTTATTTTTCTGCCAAATTCTTCTTTGACGTCTTCTGCTTTTACAGCACTTAATCTTGAAGAAATATTAGCACTTGGTGCTGCAACTGGATAATCTAAATTTTTAAGTAATTTTCTAAATAAAGGATGTTTTGGAAATCGTATAGCAATTGTTTTTTTATTATTAGTAACTAACTTTGATATCTTGGAATTTTTTTTAAGTTTAAGTATATATGTTATAGGCCCTGGAGAAAATTTTTTATAAAGTTTAACAAAACTATCATTTATCTCACAATCTTCTGAAATTTTTTTTAAATTATAATAGTGAACAATTAATGGATTGTTAGCAGGTCTCTTTTTTAGATTAAAAATCTTTTTAACAGCATTGTCCGAGTATGCATTACCAGCAAGTCCATAAACAGTTTCTGTTGGGACAGCTATACAATGACTCTTATCCAAGTAATTTTTTGCTTTTTTGATATTTGATTGAATATTTTTCATGTAATAGTAATGATTAATATATGAAAGATAAAAATTTACCACTCGATTATAATAATAGAACGATCGAGGAATTGACAGATGAAGCAAATCAAATAATAAAATCATTAGAGGAAAAGGATGATTTAAACAACTCTGTAGAGAGTTATCAAGAGCTATTAAAATTAAATAAATTAATTGAAAAAAAATTTCAGAAAAATTTTAAATCTATTAGTGAAAATACAAATAAAAAAATTAAGGAAATTATTAAGAGAAAGTGAAAAATCAACTTACTAAAATTGCAAAAGATACAAATGTATTCTTGAAAAGATACATTAAGGAACAAGGAAATTCTAAATTAATTTATGCAATGAAATATGGACTGTTTCCTGGAGGAAAAAAAATTAGATCTAAAATATTAATTGATATTGGATCGTTATTTTCAATTAACTATAAAACATTAATTACTATAGGAGCGGCTGTGGAATGCATTCATGCTTATTCTCTTATTCATGATGATTTACCATGTATGGATAATGATAATATGAGAAGAGGCAAACCATCAGCTCATATTAAATTTGGCGAGTCAACAGCTGTCCTTGCAGGAAATTCATTATTAACAATGGCTTTTGAAATTTTAACTAGCTCAAAGTTAAATTTGAGCGATAAAATTAAAGTTAAATTAGTAGATAAACTTTCTATATGTTCAGGACATTTGGGTATAGCGGGTGGTCAATATTTAGATTTAGATTTTGAAAAAAAAAAAGTTTCAAAAAAACAAATTATAGATATGGAGATTAAAAAAACAGGAAAACTTTTTAGTTTCTGTTGTGCGGTCCCAGCAATCATTAAAGAGAAAAGTGTAAAGGAAATTAAATTTTTTGAGAGTGTTGGTTCTGATATTGGTCTTCTTTTTCAAATAGCAGATGATTTAATAGACTTTAAAGGTAATTCTAAAATTGCTGGGAAAAAAACCAAAAAAGATCAAAAAAAAGGCAAAGCTACGCTTATAAGTTTGCTAGGCTATGATGCTTCAACCAAATATTGTGTTAAGATTATTTCAGATATTAATAGAAATTTAAAAATTTATGGTTCAAAATCAAAAAAATTAAATGATACATTAGAATTTATATTGAATAGAAATAAATGAAAAATAATTACAAGTTTTTAGATAATATTTATTTTCCATCTGATTTAAGAAAAGTTTCTGAAAATGATTTACAACAAGTAGCTGACGAAGTTAGAAAAGAGATGATTAGAGCAGTATCTAAAACTGGGGGACATCTAGGGGCAGGTCTAGGTGTTGTTGAGTTGACTGTAGCTCTACACTATGTTTTTGACACCCCTAATGATAGATTAATTTGGGATGTAGGACACCAAGCATATCCACATAAAATTTTAACAGGAAGAAAAGAAAAAATTACTACTTTAAGACAAGGTAATGGTTTATCAGGTTTTACCAAAAGATCTGAGAGTGAATATGATCCATTTGGTGCAGCCCATAGTTCCACATCTATATCATCTGCACTTGGTATGGCTGAAGCAAATAAATTAGAAAATAAATCTTCAAATGTAATAGCTGTTATTGGAGATGGTGCAATTAGTGCTGGTATGGCATACGAAGCTATGAATAACGCTGGTGCATCTAAAACTAAAATGATCGTTATATTAAATGATAATGATATGTCTATTGCAAAACCAGTAGGTGCAATGAGAACATATTTAGCAAAGCTATTTACTGGAAAAATTTATTTTAGCTTAAGAGAAACTTTAAAATTAATCACCTCAGCTTTTTCAAAAAGATTTAGTGCTAAAGCTGGCAAGGCAGAAGATTTTTTTCGTTCAGCTGTTACAGGTGGAACACTGTTTAGCTCACTAGGTTTTTATTATGCAGGACCAATAGATGGACATGATCTTTCCACACTTATCCCTATTTTAAGAAATGCTAGAGACTCAAAGCATGAAGGTCCAATTATGATACATATTAA
This sequence comes from Candidatus Pelagibacter sp. HIMB1623, assembly GCF_052047695.1. Classification (NCBI taxonomy): domain Bacteria; kingdom Pseudomonadati; phylum Pseudomonadota; class Alphaproteobacteria; order Candidatus Pelagibacterales; family Candidatus Pelagibacteraceae; genus Candidatus Pelagibacter; species Candidatus Pelagibacter sp. HIMB1623. The sequence continues at coordinate 229,683 of NZ_JBNAJN010000012.1, read as the reverse complement.
AACTCAAAAAGGAAAAGGATACTCATATGCTGAAAAAGCCAGCGATCACTATCATGGAGTATCAAAATTTAATGTTGAAACTGGAGAGCAACAAAAGAGCGGTTCTAATTTACCAGCCTATACAAAAGTTTTTGCGAATACACTTGTCAAACATGCAAAAAAAGACAGTAAAATTGTTGGAATAACTGCAGCAATGCCAGGTGGAACAGGTATGGATATTTTTGGAAAGGAATTTCCTAAAAGAATGTTTGACGTTGGTATTGCTGAACAGCATGCTGTTACTTTTGCAGCAGGTCTTGCAACAGAAGGGTATAAACCCTATGCAGCAATCTATTCTACCTTTCTTCAAAGAGCTTATGATCAAGTTGTTCATGATGTAGCAATACAGAGTCTTCCTGTAAGATTTGCAATTGATAGAGCTGGACTAGTTGGTGCAGACGGATCAACGCATGCAGGGTCTTTTGATATTACTTATTTGTCAACTTTACCAAATTTTATTGTGATGGCAGCTAGTGATGAAGCTGAGTTAGTAAAAATGATTAATACCTCGGTTGATATTAATGATAAACCCTGTGCAATAAGATATCCAAGGGGAACAGGTATTGGAGTTGAACTTCCTTCAATAGAGGAAAAAATAGAGATAGGTAAAGGAAAAATTATTCAACAAGGAACCCAAGTTTGTTTATTGAGTTTAGGAACTAGACTTGAAGAATGCAAAGTAGCAGCAGAAGAATTGAAAGCAAAGGGTATTTCAACAACAATCATAGATGCAAGATTTGCTAAACCTTTAGATGAAGATTTAATTTTAAAATCTGCAAGAGAACATGAATTAATGATTACAATTGAAGAAGGTTCTATAGGAGGATTTGGTTCACATGTTAAAAATTTATTAGCTGAAAAAGGGATATTCGATAAAGGTTTAAAATTTAGATCCATGACTCTTCCAGATGAATTTATAGAGCAAGATAACCCAAAAAAAATGTATGATATTGCTGGACTGAATAGTCCCCAAATAATAAAAAAAGTGTTAGAAGTTTTATTTAATAAGGATTCAATTAGAGTAGTTAAAAACTAATTAGTTATCCACACTGAGCCAAATTCATTAGATAGTGGTCTAATAATACACAATTCATCATAGCTTCTCCAACTGGAACAGCTCTTATTCCTACGCACGGGTCATGTCTTCCTTTAACGGATATTGTGGTATTTTTTCCAAATTTATTAATCGTTTTTCTTGTAGTTAAAATTGAAGATGTCGGTTTAACTGCAAATGATGCTATTATTTCTTGCCCTGAAGAAATTCCACCTAAAATACCGCCTGCGTTGTTAGAGTTAAATTTTAATTTATTATTTTTTGATGATATTTCATCAGAGTTTTGCTCACCACTTAGTTGTGCAGAATTCATCCCAGCACCAACATTTACCCCTTTAACTGCATTAATGCTCATAAAAGCTGATGCAATATCAGAATCTAATTTTGCATAAATAGGCGCACCAAGACCTGCAGGAATACCTCTCGCTCTAACTTCTATTACAGCTCCACATGATGACCCTGACTTTCTTACACCAAGTAAATATTTTTCCCATAATTTAATCATAGACTTATCTGGACAAAAGAATGGATTTTTTGAAATAATTTTATCATTCCATTGTGACGTGTCACATCCTAAGATTCCTAATTGAGTGACAGCACCTATAACTTTAAATTTTTTTCCTAATTTTTTTTGAAGTACTATTTTAGCTATAGCACCAGCTGCAACTCTTGAAGCTGTCTCTCTAGCTGAAGATCTTCCTCCACCTCTGTAATCTCTAATTCCATATTTTTTGAAATAGGTAAAGTCTGCATGACCTGGTCTAAATTTATCTTTTATATTTCCATAATCTTTAGATCTCATGTCTTTATTGTAAATAATTAGAGAAATTGGTGTGCCAGTAGTTTTTCCTTCAAATACACCTGAAAGTATTTGGACTTTATCGTCCTCTTTTCTTTGGGTAGTAAATTTTGATTGCCCAGGTTTTCTTTTGTCTAATTCTAATTGAATATCTTTTTCATCTAGGTTTATGTTTGGAGGACAGCCGTCAACTATACAGCCAATAGCAGGACCATGAGATTCACCCCAAGTCGTGAAACGAAATAGCTTTCCAAATGTGTTAAATGACATTATTTATAATATATAGATTATTTTGTTTAAATTATGAATGAAAAAAACCAACTTGGTATCAATAACTGTTTTTTGAATTTAGATGACCCAATTAAGTTATTTGAAATATGGATGGAAAAAGCTAAACAGACTGAACCAAATGATCCAAATGCAGTTGCGCTAGCAACTTCAAATAAAAATAATGTTCCATCCGTCAGAATGGTGCTCCTTAAGGGTTTTAATAAAGATGGATTTGTTTTCTATACTAATTTAAATAGTAGGAAAGGTAATGAACTAAAGGAAAATCCTAACGCTTCAATGTGTTTTCATTGGAAAAGTCTTTTAAGACAAGTAAGAATTACTGGGACTGTATCATTAGTTTCTGATGATGTTGCAGATGAATATTATTCTTCGAGAGCATATGAAAGTAGAATTGGTGCATGGGCATCAAATCAGAGCCAAGAATTAAAAAATAGAGATGAATTAATAAATTCAATTAAGGAGTATATAAATAAATATTCTGATGAAACAAAAGTTCCTAGACCAAAACACTGGTCTGGATGGAATTTAAATCCACAAAATATAGAGTTTTGGCTAGATGGAGAAAATAGAATTCATGAAAGATTACTCTATACAAAAAGCCAGAATGGATTATGGAATAAATCTTTATTAAGTCCTTAAAAATTTCTTGCTAAACTGAAAGATGTAAGTTTTTTAAGAATTTCTTTTTCTTTACTATCCTTGAACACACTTAAAGAATTTGATGCTAAATTAATATAGTGCTGAGCTTTTTGGTAGCATTCATTTATAATTTTATATTTATTAATCAAAGTCATAATATTATTAAAATCTTCTTTTGTTCTCTCTTTTTTATTAAATACTTCTTTTAGCTTATTTTTTTCATTGTTTTCTAATTTTTGGTAAAGCAAGATTATTGGTAAAGTCACCTTTCCTTCAAAAAAATCTTTTCCTATTTTTTTTCCAAATAACTTTAATTCAGAATTATAATCTAATGTGTCATCTGCAATTTGAAAAGTTAACCCTAAATTCCTTCCATAAAATTCTAGCGCATCTTTTTCTTTATTTTCTACTTCAGCTAAAATTGCACCTACTTTTGTTGAAGCAGCAAATAGTTCTGCAGTTTTGGCAGAGATAATTTTTAGATATGTTTCTTCAAGCATATCAACTTCATTATTATGTTGTAGTTGTAATACTTCTCCCTGGGCAATTTTAGATGAAGTTGATGATAATAATTTTAGTATCTCTAAGTTTCCATCTTCCACCATCATCTCAAAGCATCTACTTAAGAGATAATCTCCAATTAAAACCGAGGAATGATTACTCCAAATTTTATTTAAAGTTTCTTTACCTCTTCTAATCTCACCTTCATCGATAACATCATCATGCATCAAAGTTGCACTGTGAATAAGTTCTACACAAGCTGCTAAATTTACGTCTCTTGAACCTTTTGAGTAACCACATAACTTAGCACTTCCTAATGTCAATAAAGCCCTAAGTCTTTTGCCACCAGTTTCTATATGATAATTAGTCATTTTTTGAACTAACTGAACATCACTAATTAATTTAGATTTTATTCTTTCTTCAGTCAAAGCTAGTTTTTCTTCAACAGAATCTTTTAATTGGAAATATGAATTATTTATCTGGTTTTTAAGCTGTACTACTGTTCCCATATTAATTTTAAATTAATATAAATAAGCTATATTTATTACTTATCATTTGACGCACCTATTTCTTCAATTATAAGTAGTCTTTATAATCAATAAAATATTCTGTAAGAGATAAATATGTTCTCCTTTTTAAAAAAGAAAAAAATAGTTTCACATATTAAATTAAATGGCGTCATTGGTAATGCCGGTAAATTTAAGCAAGGTATTGATTTTGCAGGACAGGAAGAAATTATTAAAAAAGCTTTTTCACTAAAAAAAGCTGCTGCAGTAGCAATATCAATCAATTCTCCAGGAGGTTCACCTGTACAGTCACATTTAATTTATAGTTTTATTCGTCAGCAAGCTAAAAAAAGTAATAAGAAAGTTATTTTTTTTGCAGAAGATGTTGCTGCATCCGGGGGATATCTTATCTCATGTGCTGGAGATGAAATTTATGCAAATTCAAGTTCAATTATTGGATCTATAGGGGTTATATATTCATCATTTGGTTTTACTGAATTAATTAAGAAAATAGGTGTTGAAAGAAGAGTTCACACAGCTGGAAAGAATAAGAGCACTCTTGATCCTTTTATGGAAGAAAAGGAAGAAGATATTCAAAGACTTAAAAATATTCAATTAGATTTACATCAAGATTTCATAAATGTAGTTGAAAAAAGTCGTGGAGCAAAATTAAATAAAACAGAAGTAGAGTTATTTTCTGGTGAATTTTGGTCAGGTTCTAGAGCTAAGAAATTAGGATTAATAGATGGCATAGGAGATGCTCATGAAATCCTAAAAGAAAAGTTTGGTGAAGATGTAGTAATTAAAAAATTTGAAAAAGCAAAAGGATGGTTAAGTCAAAAACTTTCATCTTCAAATCACATTGACCAATTTGCAAATATTTTAGATGAAAGATCGATCTGGCAAAGATATGGTTTCTAAATCAAAAGACAAAATTATTACATTTCAGGATACAATTTTAAACCTCCAAAGGTTTTGGAGCAAAAAAGGATGTGTAGTTCTCCAACCTTATGATATGGAAGTAGGAGCAGGCACATTTCATCCAGCAACTACATTGAGATCATTAGGGGCTAAACCTTGGAAGACAGCATATGTGCAGCCATCAAGAAGACCTACAGATGGAAGGTATGGAGATAATCCAAATAGACTTCAACATTATTATCAGTTTCAAGTTCTTATAAAACCTTCACCTGAAAATATTAAAAAACTTTACCTCAATAGTTTATCATCTATAGGAATTGATCATTCAGATCATGATATTAGATTTGTAGAAGACGACTGGGAAAGTCCAACATTGGGTGCTGCTGGTCTTGGATGGGAGGTATGGTGTGATGGCATGGAAATTACTCAATTTACTTATTTTCAACAGATGGCAGGATTTGAGTGCAAACCAGTTTCTGTAGAAATTACATATGGATTAGAAAGAATATGTATGTTTATTCAGCAACAAAAAAATGTCTACGATCTGTTATGGAATGATGATGGTGTAAAATATAAAGAAGTATTTCATCAAGCTGAGAGAGAATTTTCGGCATATAATTTTGAACATGCGAATGTAGAGTCACTTTTTAAAATGTTTGATATGCACGAGTTGGAAGCAAAGTCATTAGTTGAAAAAAAGATTTCATTACCAGCTTATGATCAATGTTTAAAAGCAAGTCATGTATTTAATATATTAGATGCACGTGGAGCAATTAGCGTTGCTCAAAGAGCAGGATATATTGCAAGAATAAGAGATATTACAAAATCAGCTGCTAGTATTTGGTTAGATAGTCAAAAATAATGTCTGAATTTTTCTTAGAATTGTTTAGTGAGGAAATACCTTCAAATTTACAAAAAAATTTAAGAGAAAATTTACTAAAAAGTTTTAATGAATTTTTTTTAGAAAAATCTATTAAATTTAAAAAAAATTCATCTTACTCAACACCTAATAGGCTATTAATTTTGTTTGAGGGAGTTGAAAAGAAGATAATTTTAAAATCTGAGGAAATAAAAGGTCCGAATACAAAGTCTCCAGATGCTGCGTTGGAGGGATTTGCAAGATCAAATGGTGTTTCAAAAAAAGAGTTGTTTATAAAAAAAACAGATAAAGGTGAGTTCTATTTTTATAAAACTAGATCAAAAAAATTAGATACTCATACATTACTAGAGGAAGCAATACCTCAAATACTGAATAAAATTCAATGGAAAAAGTCAATGAAATGGTCAAATTATGAACTATTTTGGGGCAGGCCATTAAAATCTATCTTGTCCATCTTTGATAAAAAAAAACTAAATTTTAAATTTCATCATTTCATTTCATCTAACTCAACATTTGTTGATAAAGAATTTGAAGAAAAGAAAAAACTATTTTCAGACTTTAAATCTTATAAAAATTTTTTTAAAAAAATAGATATACTTATTGATCACACTGAGAGAAAAGATTTAATAGAAAAAAAATTCAATATTATTTTAAAAAAAAGAAATATAAATATTGACAACAACCACAAGCTTCTTCAGGAAGTAGTCGATTTAACTGACCAACCAAATGTAATTATTTGTGAATTTGATAAAAAATTTTTAAATATACCTAAAGAAATTTTAATACTAACTATGCAACATCACCAAAAGTATTTTCCTACTTTTGATAAAAAAGGAAACATTACAAATCAATTTTTGGTAGTTGCAAACAATAAAGATAAAAAAGGATTAATTAAATTAGGAAATGAAAGAGTAGTTGAAGCAAGATTAAGTGATGCAGAATTTTTCTGGCAGAAAGATAAAGCTCAAAACATGGTCAAAAAAATTTCTGATTTAAAATTAATGAATTATTTCAAAGGTCTTGGAAATTATTTTGATAAAGCTCAAAGAATGAGAAAGCTTGGTGCTATTATTTCTGATGAGTTGTTAATTAGCAAAGAAAAAGTAGAATTATCAGCATCGATAAGCAAAGTAGACTTGTTATCTGAATTGGTTGGTGAATTTCCAGAACTTCAAGGGATTATGGGAGGTTATTTTGCAAATGTGCAAGGTTTTGATAAAGAAATATCACTTGCTGTTAGTGAGCAATATTTACCTGTTGGATCTGGAACAAAAATTCCAAAAAAACCTTATAGCATTGCTTTATCCTTAGCTGATAAGATTGATACTTTAGTTGGATTTTTTGGTGTAAACCAAAAACCAACAAGTTCCAAGGATCCTTTTGCCTTAAGAAGATTGGCATTAGGGATTGTTAGAATTATCATTGAAAATAAAAAAGATTTTAAAATTAGAGATTTAATAAATTATTCTTCAAGTTTGTACCGGGATCAAGGATTTGAATTTGAGAATAAATCCTTACAAAAAGAATTACTAGATTTTCTATTAGAGAGATTGAAATATTATATGAAGGAGGAAAATATCCGAAACGATATAATACAAGCTTCAATAAATTCTTCTAACTTAGATCAATCTGTAATTATTTTTAATAAAGCAAAAAATTTAAATAAAATAATCAATAAACAAAACGGAATAGATATTATTTCAAGCTATAAAAGAGCATCAAATATTCTAGAAAGTGAACTTAAAAAAGATAAAATCGAATTATCTAATACAACCGACCCTGGTATTTTTAAAACTGAGCTTGAAAAAAATTTATTTAAAAAAATTAATGAATTGAGGAAATATTTTTCAAGTATTAATAATGATGAAAATTTTGTTCAAACATTGGACAATTTAGCAAGTATTAAAAGAGAGGTATTTGATTTTTTTGATAATGTAATTGTGAATGAGGATGATCTACTAATTAGGAAAAATAGACTAGAACTAATTCAAATGATGTGTAAAACATTCGACAATTATGTTAATTTTTCTTTAATCGAGTCTAGCTAATGACGAAACTCATATTAAACTTCAATTCGAAACAATCTAAAAGTATTAAAAATCCCAAAAATTTTTTAGGTGGAAAAGGTGCTAACCTTTCTGAAATGGGAAGAATGGGTTTGCCAGTTCCTCCTGGTTTTACAATATCTACTAAAGTTTGTGAGATTTTTTATAAAGATAAGAAAAAATTGAACAACAATTTAATTTCTCAAATTAAAAAAGAATTAAAAATTATAGAAAAAGATGTTTCTAAAAAATTTGGAGACCTAAAAAATCCTTTGTTATTATCTGTTAGATCGGGTGCTAGAGTATCTATGCCAGGAATGATGGATACAATTCTTAATTTAGGTTTAAATGATAAAACAGTAAACGCGCTAGCTTTGAAGACTTCCAATGGGCGATTTGCCAAAGACAGTTACAGACGATTTATTCAAATGTATGGAAACGTTGTGATGGGTGTAGAGAGCTATCATTTTGAAGAGTTAATTGAAAATTATAAATTAACAAAAGGTGTTTTGTTAGACACGGACTTAGATGAAAATGACTGGGATGGTTTAATTGAAGATTTTAAAAGAACAGTAAAAGAAAAAACAAAAAAAGAATTTCCTCAAGATGTATTTCAACAACTATTTGGAGCAATTAACGCTGTATTTTTATCATGGGAAAGTAATAGAGCAAAAGTTTATAGAAAATTAAATCAAATACCAGCAGAATGGGGAACAGCAGTCAACGTTCAATCTATGGTTTTTGGTAATATGGGTGATGATTGTGCTACTGGAGTTGTATTTACAAGAAATCCATCAGATGGATCAAATGAAATATATGGTGAGTACTTAATTAATGCACAAGGTGAGGACGTTGTTGCTGGTACAAGAACACCTCAGTATATAACTAAGAAGGCAAGAAAAAATGCTAAAGTTGAAGAACCTTCAATGGAGGAGTCTTTGCCAAAAGTTTTCAAAGAATTAAAAAAAATTTTAAAAAAATTGGAAAAACATTACAAAGATATGCAAGATGTAGAATTTACAGTTGAGAATAATAAACTGTGGATGCTTCAAACTAGATCGGGAAAAAGAACTGCAAAATCTGCGGTAAAGATTGCAGTTGATATGGTTAAGGAAAAATTAATATCAAAAAAAGAAGCAGTATTAAGAATTGATCCAAATTCTTTAGATACACTTTTGCATCCTACACTTGATGAAAAGAGTACAATCAATGTAATAGCAAATGGTTTACCTGCTTCACCAGGAGCAGCAAGTGGGAAAGTAGTATTTACTTCAGAGGAAGCTGAAAGATTAACTTCGATGATGCAAGACACTATCTTAGTAAGAGTAGAAACGTCACCTGAAGATATACAAGGAATGCATGCTGCAAAAGGAATTTTGACAGCTAGAGGAGGAATGACGAGTCACGCAGCAGTAGTTGCAAGGGGCATGGGAAGACCATGCGTATCTGGCTCAAGTGAAATTGATGTTAATTATGAGACGAAGACATTTAAAACATCCTCAATGGAAATTAAAGAAGGTGACGTTATTACTATAGATGGATCAACTGGTAGAATTATATCAGGTAGTGTGGCAACTGTTAAACCAGAGATATCTGGAGATTTTTCAAAAATAATGACTTGGGCAGATAGTTTTAGAAAATTAAATATTAGAACAAATTCTGAAACACCTAAGGATACTAAAACAGCAAAAGATTTTGGAGCTGAAGGAATTGGTCTATGCAGAACTGAACATATGTTTTTTGATGAAGAGAGAATTTTATCAGTAAGGGAAATGATTTTATCGAAGACTAAAGAAGATAGATCAATTGCATTAAAAAAACTTTTACCTCATCAAAAAAAGGATTTTATTGAAATATTTAAAATTATGAGTGGATTACCAGTTACAGTAAGATTGTTAGACCCACCTCTTCATGAGTTTTTGCCTCGAACAGATAAAGAGATTAATGAAGTAGCAAATATTGTTAATCTCCCAGTAAAAGAAGTAGAGTCTAGAATTGATGAATTGCACGAACAAAATCCCATGCTGGGTCATAGGGGATGTAGACTTGGAATATCGTTTCCTGAAATATATGAAATGCAATGTAGAGCAATATTTGAAGCTTTAGCTGAACTTAAAAGAAAAAAAATTAAATCTGCTTTTCCAGAAATTATGATTCCGTTAGTTTCAACTGAGGCAGAAATAAAAATAATGAAAGATTTGGTAATTAGAGTAGCAAGAGAAGTTCAAAAAGAACATAAATTAAAAATTGAATTTATAGTTGGCACGATGATTGAGCTTCCAAGAGCGGCTATAAAAGCCAAAGATATTGCAAAACATGCTGAATTTTTTAGCTTTGGAACTAATGATTTAACTCAAACTACATTTGGAATAAGCAGAGACGATAGCGGAAAATTTTTAAATGATTATATAGACAATAAAATTTTTTCAATTGATCCGTTTATTTCGATAGATGATGGAGTTGGTGATTTAATAAAAATAGCTGTTGAAAAGGGAAAAAGTCAAAATAAAAATATAAAACTTGGAATTTGTGGAGAACACGGCGGTGATCCTAACAGTATTTTATTTTGTTCAAAAGCAGGATTAAATTACGTTTCTTGTTCTCCATACAGAGTTCCTGTAGCAAGATTGGCTGCTGCACAAGCTGAATTAAAAGATAAATAGTGAGAATTTTATGAAAGGATATAGATTTATTACAGACGATGACACATCAAAATTTTGTCATCGTGTGACCGAAGCTTTGTCAAATGGTTGGACTTTATATGGCGAGCCAAAAATGATATTTGATAAAAAGAGAGGTGTTATGCGTTGTGGACAAGCAGTGATAAAAAATTCACCTAAAAAAAAATACTCAAAAAAAATTAATTTATCATCAATTTAAAGTAGGGGGCGTTCTGTTGCCAGGTGCCCCGGACCCCGTGCTTAATTAACTAAGTTAATTATGCAGCAAGTGCGTAACTTTCGTTAGCAATTATAAATTAGCCCGTTACGGTGGAACAATCCCGAACGAAAGAATAGCCTTTAGTCACCCGTCGATTCTAGTTCACCCCCGTAAGTTGTAATGGTGGAGGTGGTGGGTACTGCCCCCACGTCCGCAATGGTTATTACGAAATTCGTTTATCGTCGTAGTTGGAAATCCAACATTAATAATATAAAAGTAATTACAACAGATTCAATAACAATCATGAAATTAACAAAAGAACAATCAGAAGAAATAAAAAACCAGCAATCCCAAAGCAATCAAACTAAAAGAGTTACTGCTCCAGAGCTTGAAAAAATATTATACGAAGCTTTGCCAGCATTAGATCACGGTTTTGTTAGAGTTGTCGATTATATGGGCGATGATACCTCTATAGTTCAGTCTGCGAGAGTTTCATACGGAAAAGGTACAAAACAAGTTTCTACAGATAAAGGTTTGATAAAATATTTAATGAGGCATTGGCATAGTACACCATTTGAAATGTGTGAAATTAAATATCATATAAAACTTCCAATATTTATAGCAAGACAATGGATTAGACATAGAACTGCAAATGTAAATGAATATTCTGCAAGATACTCAATTCTTGATAAAGAATTTTATTTACCATCTGCAGAAAATTTAGCAGCACAGTCTACAAGTAATCGACAAGGTAGAGGCGATGTTCTTGAAGGAAAACAGGCAGAAGAAGTTTTAGAACTTTTAAAAAGTGATGCGGAGAGAACCTATGATAATTATGAGACGATGCTAAATGAAAGATATGATGGTTCAACAATTGATGAGAATAAAAAAGGATTGGCAAGAGAGCTGGCAAGAATGAATTTGACTTTAAATACTTACACCCAATGGTATTGGAAAACTGATCTTCTAAATTTAATGAATTTTTTAAGATTAAGGGCTGACAGTCATGCCCAGTATGAAATAAGAGTATATGCAGATATAATGTTAGACACAGTTAAAAAATGGGTACCAATTACTTATGATGCATTTATGGATTACAGGGTAGGAGGAACTGAAGTTTCCGCTAAAGGAAAGGTTATTATTCAAAAACTTATCAAAGGTGAAAACGTAGATGTTGAAAGTTCAGGCCTTTCAAAAAGAGAATGGAATGAACTAATGATTGCTTTTGATCTTAAAGATAAGTTAATTTAATCTTTTCAGCAAAATCTAAATATATTTTTGAAATTTCATGATCAGGATTTGACTCGACTATAGGTTTTCCTTGATCACCAGAATTACCAACTTCAGGATTAATCGGTATTTCTCCTAAAAATTCTTTTTGAAATTCCTCAGCAGTTTTTTTAACTCCACCTTCTCCAAATATTTTGTACTTCTTGCCATCATCTCCAACAAAAAAACTCATGTTATCAACTAAACCTAAAATTTTTACCCCAAGTTTATCAAACATTTTAATTCCTCTTTTCACATCCAGAAGAGCAACTTCTTGTGGAGTTGAAACTATAATTGCACCATCCATTTTGATTTCTTGTGAAAAAGTTAATTGAGTATCTCCAGTACCTGGTGGCATATCAACAATTATAAAATCTAAATCTTTCCAATTAACTTTTTGAGTAAAGGTTTTGATTGCACTTGTTACCATTGGACCTCGCCAAATCATTGGAGTTTGCTGATCTGCTAAAAATCCTATCGACATACATTGAATGTCATATTTTGTTATAGGATCTAATTTTTGACCATCACTTTTTGGTTTCTCATTGATGTTGAACATTTTTGGAATGGAAGGGCCGTAAATATCAGCATCTAACAATCCAACTTTACATCCAACTTTTTTTAAAGCTAGGGCAAGATTCGTTGCAAATGTAGATTTGCCTACACCACCTTTTGCACTTGAGATTGCAATCGTAAACTTAGTTCCTAAAATTGGATTTTTAGTAAAAACTCTAGGCTCCACCTTCTTTTTCATTGCGTCACTTAGTTCAGTTTTTTTATCAGGCATATTCCTATCCTTACTTGTTTTTTGCAATAAAGACACTATATACTTTGACATATGTCAGATGATTTCAGAGGGAGAGGCGGAAGCCCATGGGGAGCACCTCCTGGAGGTGGTAGTGGAAGTGGTAACGGCTCAGGTAGAGGTCCAACACCACCAAACGTAGATGAAATCATAAGAGAATTTCAAGATAAAATAAAAAAGTTTTTACCAGGAGGAAAATCTTCAGGTGGAAAATCTGTCGGTTTAATTTTGTTAATTCTACTTTTTGTATGGCTTGCTAGTGGACTTTATAGAGTATTGCCTGATGAACAAGGTGTAGTGTTAAGATTTGGAAAATTTGTAAAAACTACTCAACCTGGATTGAATTACCATATTCCTTTTCCTGTTGAAACTGTTCAAACTCCAAAAGTAACTAAAGTAAATAGAATTGATATTGGATTTAGATCTGAGCGAGACAGCGGTTTTTCTACAGGTGGAGGAGTTGCAGATGTTCCTCAAGAAAGTTTAATGCTTACTGGAGATGAAAATATCGTAAACATAGATTTTTCTGTATTTTGGGTAATTAAAGATGCTGGAAACTTTTTATTTAAAATTCAAGATCCTGTAGGAACAGTTAAAGCTGCTGCAGAAACAGCAATGAGAGAAGTGATTGCTAAAAGTGATATTCAACCAATACTAACAGAAGGTAGATCTAGTATTGAGATTGAAACACAAGAAATTATTCAAACTATTTTAGATGATTATGAAAGTGGAGTTCAGATAACTCAAGTTCAAACACAAAAAGCTGACCCACCTGATCAAGTAATTGATGCATTTAGAGATGTTCAAGCTGCAAGAGCAGACATGGAAAGATCTAAAAACGAGGCAGAAGCTTATGCAAATGATGTAATTCCAAGAGCAAGAGGGGAAGCGCAAAAAATTTTACAAGCTGCAGAAGCTTATAAAAAAGAGGTTGTCGCTAAAGCAGAAGGTGAAGCAAGTAGATTTATATCAATTTATAATGAATATAAAAATGCAAAAGCAGTTACTCAGGAAAGAATGTATTTAGAAACTATGGAAAAAGTACTAGCAGATATTGACAAAGTTATTATAGAAAAAAATGCAGGTTCAGGTGTGGTACCATACTTGCCTCTACCTGAATTAAAAAAGAAAGCGACAAATTAAAATGAAAGCTGGAAAAATATTTGCTGGAATATTAGTTTTAATTGGTGTTGTAGCGTTTCTATCAATAATTATAGTTAAAGAAGTAAACCAAGCAATAATTCTTCAATTTGGTGATCCAAAAAGAATTATAATGAAACCAGGCTTAAACTTTAAAATTCCATTTATTCAAAACGTTGTTTACCTAGACAAAAGAATTTTAAATTTAGATACCCCACCAGAAGAGGTAATAGCATCTGATCAAAAAAGATTAATTGTAGATGCGTTTGCAAGATTTCAAATAGTTGATCCTTTGAAATTTTATATTTCTGTTGGAGACGAAAGAGTTGCAAGATCAAGGTTGTCAACGATTATAAACTCAAGAATTAGAAATGTTCTAGGTCAGGAAGAGTTGCAAACTCTATTGTCTAAAGATAGATCTAAGCAAATGGAATTGATCAAAGAAGGTGTAAATAATGAAGCACAGAATTTTGGTATAAGTATTGTTGACGTTAGAATTAAAAGAGCAGATCTTCCACAAGCAAACAGTGATGCAATTTATAGAAGAATGCAAACTGAGAGGGAAAGAGAAGCAAAAGAATTTAGAGCACAGGGTGCAGAAATGGCAGTGACGATTACATCAACTGCAGATAAAGAAGTAACAGTAATTTTAGCAGATGCTCAAAAACAGTCAGAGATAATGAAGGGGGAAGGTGATGGTACAAGAAATAAAATTTTTGCAGATGCCTTTGGTCAGGACCCTGAGTTTTTTGCTTTTTATAGGGCGATGCAAGCATATGAAAAAGCTTTAATTGGGGGAGAAACATCTTTAATCTTGTCTCCTGATAGTGAATTCTTTAAATTTTTTGGAAATATAAAACCTGAAATCAAACAATAGAATTTAGATGAATGAGCTAGTCATAGCCTTTGGTCTTTTTTTATTTGTAGAGGGAATTTTATATGCCTTATTTCCATCAAAAATGAAAAGTATGTTAAAGAAGCTAGATCTTGTAAAAGATAGTCAATTAAGATCAGGTGGACTAATCTTTGCAATTATTGGTTTTGTAATTATTTATTTTGTAAAAAGTTAATATGAAAAAAATAAGATTAATATTTTTAACAATTATTTTTTCCTTAAGTTTTACTTTACAGTCAAACTCTAAATCCGTTCCAGCATCTTTTGCAGATCTTGCAGAAAAACTGATGCCATCTGTAGTAAATATTTCTACTTCAACAACTGTAGTTACTAATAGCAATCCTTTTCCATTTCAATTTCCTCCAGGTTCTCCATTTGGGGATATGTTTAAAGAATTTGGAACTCCTCAAGAAAGAAAATCTGCAGCTTTAGGATCTGGATTTATTATTGATGAAAAAGGAATAGTGGTAACAAATAATCATGTAATTAAGGATGCTGATGACATTATTGTCCGAGTCAATGGCGACCAAGAATATAAAGCAAAAGTTCTTGGTGCTGATCCTTTAATGGATATTGCAGTATTACAATTAGAAACAGAGGAAAAATTCAAACCAGTTGGCTTTGGAGACTCTGATAAAGCAAGAATTGGTGATTGGGTGTTAGCTATTGGAAATCCATTTGGCCTTGGTGGAACAGTAACTGCTGGAATTATTTCAGCAAGAAACAGATCAATTGGGTTATCAAGATATGAGGATTTTATTCAAACAGATGCATCAATTAATTCTGGTAATTCAGGTGGACCTTTATTTGATATGGAAGGAAATGTGATTGGAATTAATACAGCTATCTTAGGAAGAAATGGTTCTATTGGTATAGGATTTTCAATTCCATCAAATAGTGCTCAACAAGTAATTAAACAACTAATTGAATTTGGTGAAACAAAAAGAGGTTGGTTAGGTGTGAGAATTCAAGATGTAACTAAAGAAATTGCTGAGGTTGAAGAACTTGATAAACCAAGAGGTGCTTTAGTTGCAAGTGTTGCCGAAAACAGTCCTTCCGAAAAAGCTGGTATTCAGGCTGGAGATATAATTTTAGAGTTTAATGGAGTTGAGATTAAGCAAATGAAAGAGTTGCCAACAATTGTTGCAAGAACAGAAGTTGGAAAAAATGTAGATGTAAAAATTTGGAGAAATAAAAAAGAAATAACTAAAAAAGTTTTGTTAGGAAGATTAGAAACCTCAGATGATTTCAAAGTAAGTGAAAATCCAAAAAAAGATGAAAATAATTTAGATGAAATTATTGAGAGTTTAAGAATATCAGTGAGACCTTTAAACAAAGAAGATATAAAGAATCGAAAATTACCAAACCAAACAACTGGTTTAGTAATTACTAATATGGCTAATAATAGTCCTTTAGTAAATTCAATTGAGATCAATAGTATTATTATTGAAGTTCAAAAGAAAAAAATTAAATCAGCAGATGATTTAAGAGATATTGTTCAAAAAACAATAAACTCAAATCAAAAAACTATTTTAATTGCAATTTATAACAATCAAAATCAAAGAAGATATATTGGTGTTAAATTAGATTAATAATGGATTTTAAATCCAAGATAATTTTAATTTCAGGACCCACCGCATCTGGAAAATCAAGTTTTGCAATCAGGCTTGCAAAAAAAATTAAAGGAGAAATTATTAATGCCGACAGCATTCAAGTTTATAAGCAACTTAAAATTTTGTCTGCAAGACCTAGCCCAAAAAACTATCAATCAATTAAACATCATCTATATGGTTCCCAAGATGCAAAGAAAAGTTTTTCAACTGGTGATTGGCTTAAAATTGCAAATAAAAAAATTATTGAAGTTAAAAAAAGAAAAAAAATTCCAATTCTTGTTGGAGGAACTGGACTTTATTTCAAAGCACTAACTGATGGTTTAGTTCAGATTCCAAACATTCCACTAAGGTTTAGAAATCAAATTCGAAATCTAAACAAAAAAATTGGCCAAAATAAATTCTATAAGCGATTATTAAAACTGGATCCTCTATCGAAATATAAAATTAATCCAACTGATACCCAAAGATCAATTAGGGCTTTTGAAGTTAAAAAGTTTACAAAAAAATCTCTTCATGATTGGTTTAAAAATACTAAATCAAATTATTTAGACGAGGATTTTCTCAAAATTTACATTGATTATCCACGTGATGAGTTGGTTGAAAGAATTCATCAAAGAACCAGAAAAATGATTAAAATGGGTGCTGTGAATGAGGTTAAAAGATTTTTAAAACTAAAAATTAATAAGCAGATGACTGCAAGCAAGGCAATTGGAATAAATGAAATTCAGGAATATTTAGCTAAAGAAAAAAAAATTGATCAAATCAAAGAAAAAATCTCAATAAAAACTAGACAATATGCCAAAAGACAAAGGACATGGGCTCGTGGACACATGAGCGATTGGATAAAATTAAACCCATCTGAGATAAATAAATTTTTAAAAAAAATTTAAATTTTCCATACTTAACCTTGACCAATTAGCACAACTTCAGCTAGATTGCGAAATGCCAAAATTATTAACTGGAGCAGAAATAGTATTTAAGTGTCTTGAAGACCAAAAGGTAAACCATATTTTTGGTTATCCTGGTGGTGCTGTACTACCAATATATGATGAATTAAAAAATCATCCATCCATTAAACATATTCTTGTAAGACATGAGCAGGGTGCAGGTCATGCAGCTGAAGGTTATGCAAGATCTTCTGGAAAACCCGGTATTGTTTTGGTTACATCAGGTCCAGGTGCAACTAATGTAGTCACTGCTTTAACTGATGCTTATATGGATTCAGTTCCAATGGTTTGTATTTCGGGTCAAGTTCCAACACATCTTATTGGTACAGATGCATTTCAAGAATGTGACACAACAGGAATTACAAGACCATGCACAAAGCACAACTGGTTAGTAAAAGATATTAATGATCTTTCAGATGTTATGCATGAAGCTTTTAAAGTTGCAACAACTGGAAGACCTGGTCCAGTATTAATTGATATTCCAAAAGATATTCAGTTTGCAAAAGCAAAATATAAAAAACCAAAAAAAGAAAAAAGTTTAAATGGAAAATCTCACAACAAATTTTCAGCTGATGAAATTGACCAATTAATTAATTTAATTAATAAAGCAAAGAAGCCAATAATTTATAGTGGTGGGGGTGTAATTAATTCAGGACCAAAAGCAAGTGAAGCTCTTAGAAAATTTGTTGAACTAACTGGATTTCCAATTACTTCAACTTTACAAGGTTTAGGTGCTTATCCTGGAGATGATAATCAGTTTTTAGGAATGCTAGGAATGCATGGAACATATGAAGCAAACAATGCAATGCATGACTGTGATTTATTAATTAATATTGGTGCAAGATTTGATGATCGTATTACTGGAAAAATTGATAAGTTCTCTCCTTATTCAAAAAAAGTTCATATTGATATTGATCCATCTTCAATAAATAAGATTATTAAAGTAGATCTTTCAATCGTAGGTGATGTTACAAAAGTAATTGATAAAGTAAATAAAACAATTGTTAAAAAGAAAAATGGCAATGGTAAATCAAATAAACCTAATATTGCAAAATGGTGGGAACAAATCCAAAAATGGAGAAATAAAAATTCTTTAAATTTTATAAACAGTGACGATAGCATAAAACCTCAGCATGCTGTTCAAAGACTTTATGAGTTAACCAAAAATAAAGACACTTATGTAACAACAGAAGTGGGTCAGCACCAAATGTGGGCTGCTCAACATTATAAATTTAATAAACCAAATAGATGGATGACTTCAGGGGGATTGGGAACTATGGGATATGGATTACCTGCTGCTGTTGGAGTTCAAGTAGCTCACCCAAAAAAATTAGTTATTGATATTGCAGGAGAAGCATCAGTTTTAATGACAATGCAAGAAATGTCTACGGCTGTTCAATACAACTTACCAATAAAGATATTTATTTTGAACAATCAGTACATGGGAATGGTAAGACAGTGGCAAGAGCTGCTTCATGAAAAGAATTATTCTGAGAGTTATTCAGAAGCACTTCCAGATTTTATGAAAATGGCTGATGCTTATGGTTGTAAAGGAATTAAGGCTAATGATCCATCAGAGCTTGATGAAAAAATTCAGGAAATGATCGACCATAATGGCCCTGTTATTTTTGATTGTCATGTGGATCCAAATGAAAACTGTTTTCCAATGATACCTTCTGGTAAACCTCATAATCAAATGATACTTGGACCAAACGATCAAGAAGAGAATAAAATTAAAGGAAAAGGCAAAGCCTTAGTTTAATCAAAATGCCAAAATCAAAGTCAGCTTATAGCTCTCCATCTATAAAACAAAAATCAGATACTTATATTTTTGTTGTTTGGGTAGATAATGAAGCTGGTGTTCTTGCAAGAGTAGTCGGTCTATTTTCTGGAAGAGGTTATAATATTGAGTCTTTGGCAGTAGCTGAAGTTGATGCTATTAAAAACATATCAAGAATAACAATTGTAACAACTGGAACACCACAGGTAATTGACCAGATTAGACTGCAATTAACCAAATTAGTACCTGTACACAAAGTTGCTGAATTTAAAAGAGACGATAAAGACGTAATTTTTAAAGAGATGGCACTATTTAAAATAGTTGGAACAAAAAATAAAATTGAAAAATGTTTAAATGCTTGTAAAAAATTTAACCCAGTAGTATTGGATGAAACAAAATCATCTGCTGTTATTCAAATAACAGCACTTAGAAGAGAGATTGATAAAATGAGTAAAAAATTAAAACCCTTAGGACTTATAAGCACCTCAAGAACAGGGGCCGTTGCAATGACAAGAGGTGCAAAAATATTTAACTAATTAACAGGAGATAAACTATGAAAATGTTTTATGAAAAAGATGCAGATGTAGATCTAATTAAAAATAAAAAAATTGCAATTTTTGGTTATGGAAGTCAAGGACATGCTCACGCACTTAATCTAAAGGATAGTGGAGTTAAAGAAATTGTTGTTGCACTAAGAGAAGGTTCATCAAGTGTTGCTAAAGCAGAGTCTAAAGGGTTAAAAGTAATGAACTTATCTGATGCAGCTGCATGGGCAGATGTTGTAATGATATTAACTCCAGACGAGCTACAAGCTGAAATATATAAAAATCATATAGAACAAAGAGTTAGAGAAGGCACAAGTATTGCTTTTGCTCATGGTTTAAATGTTCATTATGATTTAATTAAAGCAAGAAAAGATTTAGATGTATTTATGGTTGCTCCAAAAGGACCTGGCCACCTGGTAAGAAGTGAGTATGAAAAAGGTGGTGGAGTTCCATGTTTGTTTGCAGTTCATCAAGATGGATCTGGTAAAGCTAGAGATTTAGCCCTTTCCTATGCTTCAGCAGTAGGCGGAGGAAGATCAGGAATAATTGAAACTACTTTCAAGGATGAAGTTGAAACAGATTTATTTGGTGAACAAACTGTTTTATGTGGTGGTTTAGTTGAACTAATTAAAAATGGATATGAAACTTTAGTTGAAGCTGGGTATGAACCAGAAATGGCATATTTTGAAACCGTACATGAAGTTAAATTAATTGTTGATTTGATTTATGAAGGTGGAATTGCAAATATGAATTATTCTATTTCAAATACAGCTGAATATGGAGAATATCAATCTGGTCCAAGAATTATCAATAAGGAAGAGACCAAGAAGAGAATGAAAGAAGTTTTGGCTGATATCCAATCAGGTAAATTTACCAAAGAATGGATGGATGAATGCAAAAATGGTCAAAAAAACTTCTTAGCAACTAGAGCAAAATTGGCTGAACATTCTGTAGAAAAAGTAGGAGCAGAGTTAAGAGCCATGATGCCTTGGATAAGTAAGAAGAAATTAGTAGATAGCGATAAAAGTTAATTTTTAGCGTAAATTTATATCTGTAATAATCTTTTTTTTTCACTTATAATTTTTTTTATAAATTTAAGAAAGAGGTTAATTATGAAGACTAAAAATTTAGTAAGGATATTACTATCACTAGTTCTAGTATTTGGATTTTCTTCAGCATGGGCAAAAACTATCAAGTGGTCAATGCAAGGAGACAGTCTTACACTAGATCCACACGCACAAAACGAGGGTCCTACTACTCAGGTATCTAGACAAGTTTATGAAGCTCTTGTGCAAAGAGCGGTAGATATGAAAATTGAACCAGCGTTAGCAAGAAAATGGAAAGCAACTGATCCTAATACTTGGATCTTCAACTTAAGAGAAGATGTGAAATTTTCTGATGGTTCAAAAATGACATCAGCTGATGTTGTATTTAGTATATTAAGAGCTAAACAAAGAACATCTGATTTTAAAGAATATATTAGCACAATTTCTGATGTGAAAGCAGTTGGAGAATATGCTGTTAAAATTACAACAAGCAAACCAAACCCTATACTTTTAAATCAATTATCAAACATATTTATAATGTCTAGAGCTTGGTCTGAGAAAAACTTTGCAATGTCTCCACAAAATTGGGATGCAGGACAAGAAACATTTTCAGCAACTAATGCTTTAGGAACTGGTCCTTTTAGAATTACTTTGAGAGAACCAAATACAAAAACAGTGTTTAAAAGAAATAAACATTGGTGGGGTAAAATGGAAGATGATGGCATAAAGCAAATTGAATTACTTCCAATTAAAAATGCTGCAACAAGAGTAGCTGCCTTACTGTCTGGTGAGATTGATTTAGTGACTGATGCACCTGTTCAGGATTTAAAAAGAATTGGTTCTTCTTCGGGACATCAAGTTGTGAGTACACCACAGATGAGAACAATCTTTTTAGGAATGGATCAAGCTGCAGATAAATTAAGAACCGGAAATACTGGGGATAATCCTTTCAAGAAAAAAGAAGTTAGACAAGCACTTTATCAAGCAATTGACATTGAGGCTATCAAGAAAAAAGTAATGAGAGGTCTAAGTGAGCCAGCTGGAATAATTACATTTCCAGGTGTAAATGGTTACACAGCAGAACTTGATAAAAGATTACCTTATGATGTTGATGCTGCAAAAAAACTTTTAGCTAGTGCAGGATATCCTAATGGATTTGATGTTGAGCTAAGATGTCCAAATGATAGATATGTAAATGATGAAGCAATCTGTACAGCTGTTGTTGGTATGTTGGGTAAAATTGGAGTTAACGTTAACTTGTTTGCTCAAACTAAAAGTAAACACTTCAAAGAGCTAAAAGATGATCAAGGTGATTTTTATATGCTTGGATGGGGTGTACCAACTTTAGACAGTCATTATGTATTTCATTATTTATATGAAACAGGTGCAAGTTGGAACAAAGTTAACTTCAGTAACGCTGATGTAGATGCTGCAATTAGAATTATGGAAGGTGAGGTTGATTTAGATAAAAGAAATGCCGCAATTGCAAATGCTTGGAAAATTGTAAAAGATGATATTGCATATCTTCCTTTACACCACCAAGTAATTTCTTGGGCGTCTAAAAGCAACGTGAATGTTCCTATCAGACCTAATAATGAACCGTTATTTAGAGCTGCTAGCGTAAATTAAATAAAAATTATTATAAGCCCCTTAAATTTATAAGGGGCTTATAAATTTAAAATCCTCTCAAATTGATAAATTATTTTTTTAAAAGATTATTTCAATCAGCTTTGGTGATGCTAGTTGTTGCCTTTGTTTCTTTCTCCTTATTCAATTTTGTTGGAGATCCAATAAATAACATGGTTGGAGAAGAAACCTCAGATGAAGAGAGAGCTGAATTAAGAGAAACATTAGGCTTAATGGATCCAATTCATGTTCAATTTTCAAGATTTGTAATTAATGCGTCCAAAGGAGAGTTTGGAATTTCTTATCAATTAAGAAGACCCGTATCTGAACTCATTGTTGAGAGACTGCCAGCTACTATTGAACTTGTTGTAATTTCTGCTTTGATAGCATTGGTGACAGGAACTCTTTTAGGAGTTTACACAGGTATAAATAGAAAGGGTTTTTTGAGTGACTTCGTTTTGGCAGTTTCTTTGCTTGGAGTTTCACTACCCACATTTGTAATAGGGATATTATTTATTTACTTATTTGCTGTGATTTTAGGAATACTTCCATCATTTGGTAGAGGAGAAGTAGTTGATTTAGGATTTTGGACAACTGGTTTTTTAACAGTTTCAGGTCTTAAAGCAATAATTCTTCCTTCTGTTACATTAAGCCTTTTCCAAATGACATACATTATCAGGTTAGTAAGAGCTGAAATGATGGAAATTTTACAAACTGACTACATAAAATTTGCTCGAGCACGTGGAATTAGTGAAGATAGCATTAAATACAAACATGCATTAAAAAATGGTTTGATACCAGTAATAACGATTGCTGGAATTAATATAGGAACTCTAATTGCCTTTTCAATTATAACTGAAACGGTTTTTCAATGGCCTGGTATGGGCTTCTTGTTTATACAAGCTGTTCAGTTTGTAGACATACCAATAATGTCTGCATATCTAGTTTTCATCGCATTTGTTTTTGTAATGATAAATTTCATAGTTGATATTTTATACTATTTTATTGATCCACGGATTAGAGTTAAAGGAGATTCTGTAAGTGGATAATAATTTAAATTTGACAAGATGGGAAAGAATTAAGGATAGCGATATTTATCATAGCTTTATAAAATCCCCTACAGCAATTATATCTTCAGCTATTTTATTTATAATTTTTTTCTGTTCATTTTTTATAGAGTTTTTAACACCTTATACGCCTTTTGACCCATCATCTTTATCTTTGATGGATGCATTTACACCTCCATCTTGGACGGATGATGGTTTGGCACAATTTATTTTAGGTACCGATGGTCAAGGAAGAGATATGTTATCAACAATTTTATATGGATGCAGAATATCTCTTATTGTTGGTTTTGCTGCGATTATATTTAGTTTAATTCTTGGAGTTGGTTTAGGATTAACAGCTGGATATTTTGGTGGCAAATATGAAATGGTAGTAATGAGACTTACTGATGTTCAATTGACAGTGCCAAGTATATTGATGGCGCTTTTGGTTGATGGAATAGCAAGAGGGTTAATTTCAAGAGAAATGCATGATGAAATGGCTATTTATGTTTTGATATTTGCTATTGGGATTTCAGAATGGCCACAGTTTGCACGAGTATCAAGAGCAGCAACTTTGGTAGAAAAAAATAAAGATTATGTATCTGCTTCAACAATAATTGGTGTTTCAAATATAGTAATTATGTTTAAACATATTCTACCGAATATTATGAGACCAGTTTTGGTTATTGGTACAATTGGTTTAGCTCTTGCTATCTTGGCAGAGTCGACTTTAAGTTTTTTGGGTGTTGGGGTTCCTCCAACAACTCCTTCTTTAGGTACATTAATAAGATTAGGAAATGATTTTTTATTTTCAGGAGAATGGTGGATTACATTTTTCCCAGCAATTTTTTTGGTAATTTTAGCTTTTTCAATCAATTTATTAGGAGATTGGATGAGAGATACTTTAAATCCAAAATTAAAAAAATGAGTTTTTTAAAAATTAAAAATCTAAGTGTTGATTACCAAATGCGTAAAGAGACTGTTTACGCGGCTAAAAATGTTAATATTGAGGTAAATAAAGGTGAAATTTTAGGATTAGTCGGTGAGTCTGGTTCTGGAAAAAGTACCGTTGGAAACGCTATAATTAATTTAATTGATGAGCCAGGAAAGGTTTCAAGTGGCTCCGTAATACTGGGAGATTTAAATATTCATGAAAATTCAGAAAGTATCATTAAATATAGGGGTAATAAAATTGGATTAATATTTCAAGATCCACAAACATCTTTAAATCCAATATTAACAGTTGGTGACCAATTAATTGAAACTATACAAACTCATCTAAATTTAAGCAAAGAGGAAGCAAAAAATAAATCTATTAATCTATTAAAAGAAGTTGGAATTAAAGATGCTGAAAAAAGATTTAATAATTACCCTCATCAATTTTCAGGAGGAATGAGACAAAGGGTAGTAATTTCTTTAGCGTTATGTTGTGAGCCAGAATTATTAATTGCAGATGAACCCACAACAGCTTTAGATGTTTCTATTCAATCACAGATTCTAGATTTAATTAAAAAACTCACAAAAGAAAGAAACTTAGCTGTGATTTTAATCACGCATGATATGGGTGTTATAGCTGAAACAGCTAATCGTGTAGCTGTGATGAAAAGTGGAAATTTAGTCGAAATTGGTGAAACAAAAAAAATATTAACAACTCCTCAACAAAGTTATACAAAAAGTCTTGTAAGTTCAGTTCCACCTACCAATAAGAAAATTTCAAGATTTGTAATAGTAGAAAAAGAAAGCAAAAATAAAGAAAATAATATTAAAATATTGAATAGATGGACTAAAAAAGAAATAACCAAACAAGACTTAGTACAGGTAAAAAATCTAAATAAAAGTTTTGACGATAATTTTTTTACAGAAAATTCTAAAAATTCTGTGTTAGCTGTAAATAATGTTTCATTTGAAATTAAAGAAGGTGAATCTTTTGGTCTTGTAGGTGAAAGTGGAAGTGGCAAATCTACAATTGCAAAAATGGTTGTAAATTTATTCAAACCTTCTTCAGGAGATATATTTTTTGATAGTACTTGTATTACAAAAATAAAAAATAGATCAGAACTGATGAAATTTAGAAAACAAATACAAATGATTTTCCAAGATCCTTATTCATCACTAAATGGTAGATTGAAAGTAAAAGATATTATTTCTGAGCCAATTACACTTCACAATCCTTCAATATCTAATTCTGACCTAAATAATTACGTCTACGATTTATTGGACTCTGTTGAAATGACTCAAAAATCTGCAGATAGGTATCCACATGAATTTTCTGGTGGCCAAAGACAGAGAATTTCGATTGCAAGAGCTTTAGCAACTCAGCCGAGGCTCTTAGTTTGCGATGAACCTACATCTGCATTAGATGTTAGTATCCAGGCTCAAATATTAAATTTGTTAAAAGATCTTCAGGAGCAATTGAATTTAACTATTCTGTTTATCAGTCACGACTTACCTGTTGTTAGACAAATGTGTGATAGAATAGGTGTATTAAAAGATGGCAAATTATGCGAAGTTTCTAATACTGAGGATTTGTTCGAAAACCCCAATCATGAATACACAAAAGAACTTTTACATTTAATGCCTAAAATTGAGTCTATTTATAATTAATTTCAACCAAACTAAAATATCTGGTCAAAAAGGATCAATTTTACTAATTATTTTGCAATCTCTCTTATAGATTGTATTATAGATTTTCTAAAAATTTTATTATGAGCGATAAAGATAGAGTCTTTATATTTGATACTACTATGCGTGATGGTGAGCAATCACCAGGTGCATCTATGAGTTTGGAAGAAAAAATTCAAATTGCAAGAGTGTTTGATGAGTTAGGTATTGATATTATTGAAGCAGGATTTCCAATAGCTTCGCCAGGTGATTTTGAAGCAGTTTCTGAAGTAAGTAAAATTTTAAAAAATTCTATTCCTGCAGGATTATCAAGACATTCAGTTAAAGATATTGATAGAGCTTATGAAGCTTTGAAGCATGCACCAAGATTTAGAATTCATACATTTATTTCTACAAGTCCTCTTCATATGAAACATAAACTAAATATGTCTCCAGAGGATGTTTATGAGTCAATTGGTAAACACGTTGCTTATGCAAGAAAATTTACAGACGATGTTGAATGGTCTTGTGAAGATGGAACAAGAACAGATATGGACTATATGTGCAAAACAGTAGAGCTAGCAATTAAAAATGGAGCAACAACAATTAATATTCCTGATACTGTTGGTTATACGATACCATCTGAATTTACTACAATAATAGAAACTTTATTAAATAAAGTTCCAAATATAGATAAAGCAATTTTATCAACCCATTGTCATAATGATTTAGGTTTAGCTGTGGCTAACTCTTTAGCTGGAGTTCAAGCTGGAGCAAGGCAAATTGAGTGTACAATAAATGGTTTAGGTGAAAGAGCTGGAAATGCTGCACTTGAGGAAGTTGTGATGGCAATCAAAACAAGACCTGATTTAATGCCGTATGAGACAGGGATTAATACTACGCTTTTAAGCAAAGCTTCAAAAATTGTTTCGAATGCTACTGGTTTTCCTGTTCAATACAATAAAGCAATTGTAGGAAAAAATGCTTTTGCTCATGAAGCAGGAATTCATCAAGATGGAATGTTAAAAAATAGACAGACTTATGAAATCATGACACCCGAAAGTGTTGGAGTAAAACAAACTTCTTTAGTAATGGGCAAACATTCTGGAAGACATGCTTTTAAAGATAAAATGAATAGTTTGGGTTATCCAGATTTGACAGATGATGTTGTGGCAAATGCATTTGCAAAATTTAAAGTCTTAGCAGATAAGAAAAAGCATGTTTATGATGAAGATATTATTGCATTAGTGGATGATAGTTTAATTACTGATAATAAAGTTAATGCTATAAGCTTGAAATCATTAAAGGTTTTTGCTGGTACAGGCGAACCCCAAAAAGCAGAAATGACACTTGATGTTTATGGAGATATTAAAAATGCTACTGAAACTGGGGATGGCCCAGTTGATGCCATATTTAAGTGCATTAAAACACTCTATCCCCACGATGTGAATTTACAATTATATCAAGTTCATGCTGTTACTGAGGGAACGGATGCTCAAGCTACGGTGAGTGTTAAAATTGAGGAAAAAGGAAAGACAACGGTTGGTCAAGCAGCTGATACGGATACGCTGGTTGCATCAGCGAATGCTTATATTAATGCATTAAATAAAATGATAATTAAACGAGATAAAACAGCTCCTATGGAGCAAGAAAGTCAAAAGGTAAAAGGAATATAATGGGATTATTTGATAGTGTAAAAAAAATTTGGAGCCAAGACATGGCGATCGATCTTGGAACGGCAAATACTTTAGTAGTTTTAAAAGGAAAAGGTGTTGTACTAAATGAACCTTCTGTTGTTGCAATTGTTGATCAAGGCGGCAAGAAAAATGTTCTAGCTGTTGGAGACGAAGCTAAGACAATGCTTGGAAGAACTCCAGGAAACATTAGTGCCATTAGACCATTACGTGATGGAGTTATTGCAGACTTTATTGTGACTGAAGAAATGATTAAACATTTTATTAAAAAAGTGCACAAAGGAAGTACTTTTGCAAATCCTAGAATTTTAATTTGTGTACCAACAGGCTCTACACCAGTCGAGAGAAAAGCTATTCAAGATAGTGCATTAGCAGCAGGTGCTAGAAGAGTCCAATTGATTGAAGAACCAATTGCTGCAGCAATTGGTGCGGGACTTCCAATTTCAGAAGCAACTGGTTCAATGATAGTTGATATAGGTGGTGGTACTAGTGAGATTGCAGTGATGTCTTTAGGTGGCTTAGTATATTCTAAATCTTTGAGAGTTGCAGGAGACGCAATGGATACTGCTATCGTTAATTATATGAGAAAAGAATATAATTTATTGATAGGTGATACTACAGCTGAAAAAATTAAAAAAGAAATGGGAACAGCTATTCCAACTGGAACAAATACTTATCCAGTTAAAGGAAGAGATTTAAGATCAGGTACTCCTAAAGAAGTAAATATTACAGAAGAGGATACCGCAGAAGCTCTTAACGACATAATGAAAGAAATGATTAATGCAATTAAAGAAGCATTAGAAAATACACCTCCTGAATTATCAGCTGATTTAGTAGATATGGGATTAACATTAACAGGTGGTGGAGCTTTATTAAAAAATATAGATAAAAGATTTGCGAAAGAGACTGGTCTACCAGTCCATGTTGCAGATGATCCATTATCATGCGTAGCAGTTGGTACAGGTAAGGCTTTAGATCAAGAGGAAACTTTCTCTACTATGTTATCTGAATATTAAAAGATGGCTTTAGGCAGAGATGAATTTGTAACCGCCTTAAGATCAGCATTTTTTAAAAAAAAAGATAAACAAAAATTTTCTTTAATAACCTTAATATTTTTATCAATATTGATATTAATATTAAGCAATTTAAATTTTAAGTTAATTCAAGATATTAGAATAGGAATTAACGAAGTTATCTATAGATCCACATATTTCGTTTCTATACCAGAAAATAAATTAGGGGAGCTCAAAATAAAATTATCTGAACATCTGACTTTGTATGATGATTATAAAAGTATTAAAAAAGAACTAGAGGATTTAAAGCAGAATAAATTATCTGCTGATTATTTAAAGCAAGAAAATGAAAAGTTAAGATCTTTAATTAATGAAAATGTTAGCTCAAATGAAATTTTAGCTAAAGTTATAATCGATAAAGATAGCCCGTTTTTAAAATCAGTTATTTTAAACAGAGGTTCAAAAGATAACGTTAAATTGGGGATGGCTATAATAGATAATAGTTTTCTTGTTGGTCAAATTATTGAAGTCAATTTTACAAATTCTAGAGCGCTACTTTTGTCTGATTTAAACAGTAAAATACCAGTTATTGTTCAACCTCCTTCTATTCAGGCTGTGTCTTCAGGGACAGGAAAAGATTATGGAATTATTGAGTTTACCAAAGATGACATCAAGTATGATTTAAGTGAACAGGATCGAATAATTTATACATCAGGATTAGGAGGCATGTTTAAATCTGGAATACCTATTGGAAGAATTTATAAAGACTCAGGTAATAAAATAATATTTTTCTCAGATTTTAGTCAGCTGGATTATGTAAAAATTGTAAAATTTAATTTAGGTAAAAATTAGTTATGGCATCTTTAAATAAAAGTAATTTTTTTAAATCTTTAATTTCATACTTGCCACTATTTTTTTTATTTTTTTCAGTATTGAATGAGTTTGACTTAAATTATCTAAAAATTGATAATTTTTCATTTAATTTTGTTTATATATTAGTTTTTTATTGGACATTGAGAGGTTCAGAAGATTTAGGATATTTTTCAATATTTATAGCTGGAATAATTAATGATGTAGTTGTTGGTTTGCCTATTGGAATAAGTAGTTTCTGTTATTTATTAATTTGTGTTTTTACTTCATATATTAGACAAATAACATTAAGCCCCAAATTTATTAATGATTGGTTTGCATTTATAGTAGCCATTCTATTAGTAAATTCTATTCAGGTCATAATACTAGATTT
Organism: Candidatus Pelagibacter sp. HIMB1623; assembly: GCF_052047695.1. Classification (NCBI taxonomy): domain Bacteria; kingdom Pseudomonadati; phylum Pseudomonadota; class Alphaproteobacteria; order Candidatus Pelagibacterales; family Candidatus Pelagibacteraceae; genus Candidatus Pelagibacter; species Candidatus Pelagibacter sp. HIMB1623. The sequence goes on along the minus strand of NZ_JBNAJN010000012.1, from coordinate 199,865 downwards.
AATATTTTTAATTGAAGTTGATTATATGCGTTATTTAATTAATTCTGGATTTACATTTATATTTTATCCAATATTTTATTTATTTTTTAATCTCATAAACGATAAAATTTCATTAAAACCAAATGATTAAAGAGAACTCAATTATAAGAAAAACTGATGTTATCAATAGAAGAATGTTTATTATTGGGGCTGCAAAATTTATTGTATTCGCTGGAATAGTGGCAAGATTATTTTCTCTACAAATTAATGAAAATAAAAAATACCTTACCCTTTCTGATAAAAATAGAATTAGAGAATGGAAATTACCACCTACTAGAGGGGATATAGTTGATTATTTTGGCAATGTTATTGCAGGAAATTTAAAAGTTTACCAACTACATATAATTCCAGAGCAAATAGAAAATTTTAATTATTTAATTTCAAGATTAAAAGCTCTTTTAGAATTAAGCGACAAAAAAATTGAAAATATCATTAAAACAAAAAAAAAGATCAAACCTTGGGAAAGCATAATTGTCTCTGAGAACTTATCTTGGAGTCAGTTTTTAAAAATTAATAATTATTTGTATGATTTAGTTGGTGTAAAGCCAGTAATGACTATTTCTAGAAATTATCCTTTTAATGATATGTACACTCACGTCCTAGGATATGTCAGCCAACCAAATGAAGAAGAAATTTTAAACAATGATATTGTTGCAGAGCGATTTGTTCCAGGAATGAAAATAGGTAAATTAAACTTAGAAAAAAGATTGGAAAATTATTTAATTGGAACAAATCCAATTCAAAGATATGAAGTTAATGCCTATGGTAAAAGAATAAATCAACTAGAATTTCAAAAAGGTGAACAGGGATCTAGAGTGAGATTAACTCTTGATACAGAAATTCAAAAATCTTGTGCCAAACTACTTAATAATAGAGCGGGATCTATAAGTGTAATGGATATCTTTACAGGTGATATTATTGCAATGTATTCTTCACCATCTTACAATCCTAATTTGTTTTTGTTCGGAATAAGTAATGATGAGTGGGAACTGATAAGAAATAATCCTTTAAAACCACTAATTAATAAATCTCTTTCAGGATTATATTCGCCAGGATCTACGATAAAGCCAATAGTTGCATTATCGGCTCTTGAAAACAACGTTGTTGATACAAATTTCAAAGTAAAGTGCACAGGTAAAATGGAGTTATATGGACAAACATTTCATTGTTGGAAAGAAAAAGGACATGGAGTGGTAAGTTTAAAAAATGCAATGAAGCAATCATGTGATACTTACTTTTATGAAGTTGCAAGATTGTTAGGTGTAGATAGATTAAATGTTACTGCTGAAAAATTTGGTTTAGGAAAAAAAGTTCTTGGAGATTATTTTGAAATAGAAAAATCAGGTTTATTTCCAAACACAAAATGGAAAAAAAATAATTTAGGTAAAGGGTGGGTTTTAGGAGAGACTTTAATCACAGGTATAGGTCAAGGTTATATTCAAACAACACCTTTACAATTATGCCTGATGACTGCACAAATAGCTAATGGAGGATATCCAATTAAACCAAAAATAGTTGTTAATAATAATCCTTTGTCAATTGAGGAAGCAAAAAACTTAATGCTTGAAGAGGCACAAAAAAATCCAAATAAAAAGTTATTTAAAAATGAAAAAAATATAAAAATTATCCAAGAAACTATGTTTAGTTCTACAAATGAAAGATTTGGAACTTCCTATAGATCTAGAATAGATGATCCTAAATATCAATTTGCAGGAAAAACTGGTACTGCTCAGGTTAAGAGAATTAGTAAGCGAGAACGTGAACTTGATTTAGATATTGAACAAATTCCATATAAGGATAGAGATCATGCTTTATATGTTGCGTATGGGCCTTATGTTAATCCAAGGTATGCACTTAGTATTATAGTTGAACATGGTGGTTCTGGAAGCAGAACAGCTGCACCAATAGCTAAAGAGCTTTTTAAACTAATTATTGATAGACATGAATTGCGAAACCAGCAGTCTAATTTTGAGGAAATCAGTATTTAAATGTTTCAGCATGATAGATTAAATAATGAAATTACTTTTTTTCAAAAAGTAAAAGAATTAGATTATTTTTTAATTTTTTGTGTACTTATATTATCTGTGGTTAGTTTATTTGTGATGTATTCCACAGATGGTGGTGAAATTTTATTTCATACAAAAAATCATTTTTTTAAACTGGTAGTTTTTTTCCCAGTAATGATCGTGCTAGCTTTTTTTAATTTAAGATTTTGGTATAATTTTTCTTATATAATTTATTTGGCAGTTATACTTTTGTTAATATGGGTTTCTTTTTTTGGAATTAAATCCTCAGGGTCACAAAGATGGATGGATCTTTATTTTTTTGTATTGCAACCATCTGAATTAATGAAAATTGCTATTATTTTGTGTTTAGCAAAATTTTACCATCGATTAAAAATAGAAAATGTTAATTCTTTGTTTAGTATGGCAATTGTTTTATCAATAATTGTTGCTCCAGTTATGCTGGTACTTTCCCAGCCTGATCTTGGAACATCAATATTAATAGTTCTAAGTGGACTTATAATTTTGTGGCTAGGTGGGGTAAAAATAAAATACTTTATATATTCTTTTATTGTTTTTTTAATTTCATTGCCTTTTGTTATTTCATTTCTTAAACCTTACCAAAAGTTAAGAATACTTACATTTTTAGATCCAGATAGAGATCCATTAGGTGCTGGTTATCAAATTATACAATCAAAAATAGCTATAGGATCTGGTGGTTTAGATGGAAAAGGTTTTTTAAAAGGAACTCAAAGTTATTTAGATTTCTTGCCCGAAAAACATACAGATTTTATTTTTACTCTTTTCTCTGAAGAGTTCGGTTTTATAGGTTCTGTTCTTTTATTAATTTTATATTCAATAATTATTTTTAGGATTATTAGAATTGGAGCAATTTCAAGAAGTAATTTTGCTAGGTTATTTTGTTTCGGTTTTGCTTTTGCAATCTTTATTTACATAGTTGTAAATTTATCCATGGTGCTTGGCTTACTTCCAATAGTAGGATCCCCTTTGCCGATCATGTCTTATGGTGGTTCTTCGATGCTAGCTACCATGATTGGTTTTGGTATCGTATTAAGCGCAAAAATTAATCATAAACAAACAATTCCTCAGTAAAAATTAATTGCCTGTATAATTTGTCACTCTAATTTTTTAATTTTTTCTTATATAAAAATTCCATGAATAAAAATATTAAGATTGGAATAGTTGGGGCAGGAATACAAGGAGTATCTAATGCTTTATTTCTCCAAAAAAAAGGTTTCAATGTAACTATTTTTGATAGAGACAATCCTGGAAGCCAAGCTGCTTCATATGGTAATGCAGGTCACTTTTCACCTTATGCTTCACTTTCTCTTAACAGAACTGATGTACTAGCAGATGTTCCAGCAATGCTTTTAAGTTCTACAGGACCACTTGCTTTAAAATGGAACTACGTTCCAAAAATGATTCCTTGGTTTTTAAAATTTATAATGAACACTACAAAAAATAAGATGATGCATACTGCTAAAAACATGCATCAAATTTTAGATTTAGCCTTACCGGCTTATGATGAGTTATTTGATGAAATAGATCTAGAAGGTTTAGTAGAAAATAAAGGCATACTTTATATTTGGAATGACAAAGATTTGAAAAGTAGAGAGCTAGAAATCAGAGTTAGAGATGAATTAGGCGTTAAGCAGCAATTAGTTAATAAAGCTGAAATACATGATCTTGAACCGCATATAAAACCTTTTTATCATGCAGGTGTATTTTATCCCTATGCAAGACATGCAAGAAACCCAAAAAGAATTCTTCTAAAATTATTTGACTTGTTTTTAAAGAAAGGTGGAAAATTTAACAAAGTAAACATCAAAGATATTAGTTTTGATGAAGAAAAACCTGTGTTTAAAACCGAAACTCAAAGTTATAATTTTGATAAAATTGTAATTGCTTGCGGTGCTTTTTCAAAAAAATTAACTGATAATCTTGGTGAAAAAATTCCATTAGATACTGAGAGAGGGTATCATGTTCATTTTAAGAATTGTGATCACTTATTAAGTAGACCTGTAATTTTTTCTAATAGAGGATTTGGAATAACTCCTATGGAGCAAGGATTAAGAGTTGTAGGTACTGTTGAATTTGGAGGCTTAGATAATCCATTATCTAAATCTAGAGTTAAAAACTTAATCAATAATGCAAAATATATGCTTGGTGATTTACCTGAACATGAGGATGAATGGTTAGGTTTTAGACCTACATTACCTGACTTTTTGCCTGTAATGGGTCCATCCAAAAATTATAAAAATGTTTATTATTGTTTTGGCCATCATCATTTAGGATGGACTTTAGGACCAATATCTGGAAAGATCGTCTCCGGAATGATTGCAAATGAAAATACAAATTTGGATTTAAAACCTTATAGCTCACTAAGATTTAATTAGGTGAGACAAGATAATAATTATTTAGCGTATCTATATCTATTTTTGACAGTTACATTTTGGGCAGGTAACTTTGTTGTTGGAAAATTAGCTAGTTTTTATGAGGTTCCACCTTTTTCTTTAAACTTCTATCGTTGGTTTTTTGCCTGGATGATTTTGGCACCATTTACGATCCCAGAAATATTAAGCAAAAAAAATTATATATTTCAGAATTATAAATTGTTTATTATTTTAGGCGTTACTAGCATTACTATATTTAATTCTATTGTTTATTTCTCCTTAAATTTTACTCAAGTAATCAGTGGAGTATTGATGATATCAACTATACCAGTAATGATTATGTTATTTTCATCAATTTTAAAAATTGAAAAAACAAATATCTTTCAAATCATTGGGGTAATTTTTTCTTTTTTAGGTGTATTGATGATTATAACTAAAGCAGATTTTGAAATATTAAAAAATTTAGATTTTAATAAAGGTGATTTAACAATGGTTGTAGCCATGTTTTCATGGGCACTTTATTCTACATTACTTAAAGGAAAAAAATATGAACTATCTCAGTTGTCATTACTTCAAGTAGTTATAACTTTTGGATTGATTTTTTTAATTCCAATTTATTTTATTGAATATCAAGTAGGATTTAGAATAAATTTAGAATTACCGTTTATACTAATATTATCCTATGTTGTTTTATTTCCAGGTTTAGCTTCATTTCTGTTATGGATCAAAGGTATATCCATGATTGGTGCTAATCGATCAGGTGTTTTTTTACATCTTATGCCAATTTTAAGTGCAATAATGGCTATGTTTTTTTTTAGTGAAAAATTTATGTTTTATCATATTTTAGGCGCTTGCTTTATAATTACAGGAATATTGTTGTCAAATAAGAAAGTTAAAAATGCTTAAAGTTGCTATATTAGATGATTACCAAAACGTCGCTCAAGAATTTGTTGATTTAGAAAAGCTATCTGGAAAATATGAGTTCAAGATCTTTAGTGAACCCTTTTTAGATGAAGCAGATGCAATTGAACAGTTGGCTGATTTTGAAGCTCTTTTAATAATGAGAGAGAGAACTCCTATTACAAAAAATTTAATCGATAATTTAAATGATTTGAAATTTGTTATTACTAGCGGATTAAGAAACCGATCTATTGATCTTGATGCTGCCAAGAAAAGAAAAATTATTGTTTGTGGCACAGAAATAAATATCAACCCAACACCTGAATTAACTTGGGCTTTAATTCTTGGTTTAGCAAGAAATTTCAAGGAAGAGCTTGATAATATGTACCAAGGGTATTGGCAAACTACCATTGGTGTTGAATTAAAAGGAAAAATATTAGGTTTAATTGGATTAGGTAGAGTAGGTAGTGAAGTTGCTAAAATTGGAAAAGCTTTCGGAATGCAAGTTATGGCGTGGAGTGAAAACTTAAGTTTAGACAAATGTAAAGAATTAGATGTTCTTCCTTGCAGTAAAGATGATTTGATTAAAAACTCCGATGTTATTTCAATTCATGTTCAAGGAGGAGAAAGATACAAAGATTGCATAACATTAAAAGAGTTAGACAATATGAAGAAGACAGCTTTTTTAATTAATACATCAAGAGGTCCAATAGTAAATGAAGACGATTTAATTATTGCATTGTCTACTAATGTAATTGCTGGAGCTGGAATTGATGTTTATGAAAAAGAACCTTTGCCTGAAAATAATAAATTAAGATTTTTGCCTAATGCCCTGTTAACTCCGCACATAGGATATGTAACAGCAGAAAATTACAGTATTTTTTACAATCAAATGATCGAGGGATTAGAGGCTTGTGTTAATGGAAAGCCGATTAGAGTTTTAGAGTAACCATGGAGTTGCCAGTTGTAAATCACGAAGATTATTTTGCAAAAATTGGAGATGATCATAAATTTCCAATAAACAAATTTAGTGAGCTTGCGAATTATTTAGTAAAAATAAATTTGGTCAAAAAGTTTCATAAACCTTATCCCTGTTCATCTGAAACATTAAAGTTTGCTCATTCAGAAAAATATATAACAGATATTAAAAACAAAACTTTAGACAAAGATGGTGTTAAAAAAATAGGTTTTCCTTTAGTAGACAGTGTTGTTCAGAGATCTTTAGTTGCAACAGGAGGAACTGTTTTGGCTTCAAAACTTGCAATAAATTATGGAATTTCTTGTAACACTGCAGGGGGAAGCCACCATGCTAATTACAATGGTGGTGCCGGTTACTGTGTATTTAATGATGTAGCAGTTGCTGCTCATTATTTGCTTAATAGAGGTTTTGCAAATAAAATTTTAATAGTTGATCTTGATGTTCACCAAGGGAACGGAAATTCAGATATTTTTAAAGAAAATAGAAATGTTTTTACATTTAGTATGCATTCAAAAACCAATTATCCTGCAAAAAAATCTATTAGTGACTTAGATGTAGAGTTAGAAGATAATATGGAAGATGATACTTACATTAAAATGTTAAAACATTATCTAAAAGAGTTAAATCAAGAAAATTTTGATTTTGTTTTTTATATTGCAGGAGTAGATATTCATTTTAATGACAGATTAGGAAAACTAAAAATTTCTGACGAAGGTGTTAAATTGAGAGATGAACTTATTGTAGAAAACTTTTATTCACAAAGAATACCTTTTTGCGGTGTTTTAGGAGGAGGATACAACAAAGATTTCAATAAATTAGTAGAATTACACTCTATGTTACATCAAACTTGTGCTAAATATATTTAAATGACAAAAAAAATTAACCCTAACCTTACAGCTGAACAAAAATTAATTTTGTTTGAGGAGGGTACAGAACTTGCTGGATCAAGTGAGCTTAATCATGAAAAAAGAGAAGGAAGTTTTCATTGTGCAAATTGTGGTGAGAAATTATTTGATTCAAATAGTAAATATGAAAGTGGATCTGGTTGGCCATCTTTTTATGAGTCTTTACCAGATGTATTTGAAACAAAAACAGATTATCATTTAGGTTATGGAAGAACAGAATATCATTGTAAAAAATGTGGTGGTCACCATGGACATATATTTGATGATGGTCCAGAACCAACTGGAAAAAGATATTGTAACAATGGTGTCTGTTTAGTTTTTAAACCAAAAACTTAAGAATAATTTTAATTTTTTAGCAACTCTTGAAGTTTATTTTCTTTTTCTAGTGCTCGAACTTCGTCATAGCCACCTATATGTTGCTCATCAAAAAAAATTTGTGGAATTGTTCTTTTTCCATTTGCTTTCTTAATCATTTCATCCATTGCACCTTCAATTTTTGAAATATCAATTTCGTTATATGGAGCGTTGTTTCTTGTCAGTAATCTTTTTGCAGCCTCACAATAGTTACATAGTGGACCTGTATACATAGTAATTTTTTTCATACACTATAGATAGTCACCTTTTTTAATTTTGCTAGTGATTTCTTTTCTAGAATATTCAAATTTTTTTCTATGTTTAATACTTTTTTGATTTACTCTTTTTCTCCATAATCTGAAAGAAGAAGGTTTCAGAGATCTTCTCATAATTTTAATTACATCAGATTCTCGCTTACCAGTTTTTTTCTCAATTTCCTCAAAAGTAATCCGGTCTGCCCATGCTGCCCAAATTACCCAGTCAGGATCATCAATACTGGGCTCAGGATTTTTAACTTTGGTTACAGGGGTGTAGCCTTTTTTTTTCATAAATCCTTTATATTTGAAAAAAAAATTTAATGCATTTTTTTTTACCCTCTGATATTATTATATTGATAGTCCTTCTTAGCCATCTTTAGCTCCCGGTTTTTAAGGACTATCTTCTCTATAAAAATATGCTTCCATTAGAATTTATACTTTACTTACAAATTATCATTTTTTTATTCATTACTCCTGGCACTCCTAGAATAGTCATAATTTCTTACTCAATGAATTACGGTGTTGGAAAATGTGTTTGGTCAGCGCTAGGTGATGTTACTGCAAATTTAATTCAAGCAACTTTAGTAATTTTTGTATTAGGCTCTTTTTTTTCTGAAAATTCATTAATTCTTAATATTTTCAAATGGATTGGAGTTCTTTACATTTTGTATCTTGCTTATGATATTTATAAGTCCCGCCCAAAAAATTTAAAAGACAAGGAAGAAATTACAAAAAGCAATTTATCTTTTTTTAGAGATGGGTTTTTAGTTGCAGGAACCAGTCCTAAAGCATGGATGTTTTTTCCTTTTATATTTCCACAATTTATTGATTTTAGTTCTAATCTTTTAGGTCAATTTATAATTTTAATTTCAACTTACATTGTATTAGATTTTTTATCTTTGATAGGTTATGCAATACTTGCGCAAAAATTAATTAAATGGATTACAGCAAATCCTAAAACGATTAATACAATTTCAGCGAGTGTTTTAGTAATTATTGCTGGAATTATTGTTATTACACAACAATATTAAAACCAAACTAAGTCTTTATTGCCACTTGCATTGTATGAAATTTCTTTATTTAATTATGTATTAATTAATTAAAGGGGAAATAAAATGAAGTTAAATAAAATAATTTTAAGTTTTGTTTCTGCATTAGTAATTTTATTTTCAACTTCTGTTGCATCTTTTGCAAAAGTAGTTGGCGACAAAATTATTTTAGGTGCTGCAATTTCCTTAACTGGTAAGTACTCATCTAACGGTGTTCATACTCAAAACGGTTATAACATGGCCGTAGATAGAATAAACAGCATGGGTGGAGTTAAAGTTGGTGGAAAAACTTATAAGTTTGACATTATCTATTATGATGATGAGTCAAACCCAAAGAGAGCTGCACAGCTTGCAGAAAGATTAATTTCACAAGATGGTGTTGAGTTTATGCTTGGCCCATACAGTTCAGGTTTGACAAAAGCAATTGCACCTGTAACTGAAAAATATGGTGTTCCAATGGTTGAGGCGAATGGTGCATCTAGATCTTTGTTTACTAAAGGTTACAAATATCTATTTGCGGTATTAGCTCCGGCGAACTTATATCTTGATGTAGCAATTGAAACAGCAGTTGAACTAAATGGTGGAAAACCAGTTAGAATTGCTCAAGCTTTTGAACAAGATGCTTTTTCACAGGACGTTAGATTAGGTATTTTAGATGCTGCGAAAAGAACTGGATCAGAAATCATTATTGATGACAAACTGCCTAAAGAGTTAAATGATATGGCTGCAACTTTGGTTAAAGTTAAACAACTTAAACCAGACGTTCTAGTAGTATCAGGACATACTAAAGGTGCATTGACTGCAGTAAGACAAATTGCTGAGATGAAGGTTGATGTTCCAATGTTAGCTATGACTCACTGCGATGCTGCGAAATTATCAAAGCAACATGGTAAAAACTCTCAGTATGCACTTTGTGCTTCTCAATGGCATAAATCTTTAACTTATAAAGATGACTTCTTTAAAGATGGAATGACTTATGCTGCTGACTTTGAGAAAGAGTTTGGATATGATCCACCATACCAGTCTGCTGAGTCTTCAGCTGCATTGTTAGTATTCAAAGATGCATTTGAAAGAGCAAATTCTTTTGATCAAAAGAAAGTAAGAGATGCTCTTGCAGCTACAGACATGCAAACATTCTATGGAAATATTAAGTTTGCACCTGGTGGTCAGAATGTTGATAAGCCAATGGTACTTTTCCAAGTAATGTGTGATGACGCTGGTAAGTGTGAAAACAAAGTTGTTGCTCCATTAAAATGGGCATCTGCTAAGTTAATTCACCCAGTACCTAAGTGGTCTGAAAGATAATAATTAAAAATTGAGCCCCCTAGTAATAGGGGGCTTTTTTTTATATAAACCAAAAAAAGTTTTTATGGATTTTCTTGTATTTCAATACCCAATGATAACGGTTCAAGCTTGCTTGGACGGTATTCTTTTAGGAGTTTTATTCGCATTAATTGCTTATGGAATGGCTCTTCAGTGGGGTGTTATGAATATAATTAATATTGCACAAGGTGATCTTGTTATTTTAGGAGGATACATTGCTTACTTTATGTATCTTTACGGTATTCATCCGGCATGGGGAGTAATTGTTGCTCCAATCATAATGTATTTTGTAGGAATAGCGATCTACAAATTAGTTATTAATAAGGTAGTCGATAGAGATTTATTCATTTCGATTTTAGCAACATTTGGAATAAGTATTTTGTTCATGCAATTAATGAACTTTGCATTTGGCGCAGATGTTGTGCTTGCAAACTCTGATTATGGAACAACAATGCTATTTGATAATAGCGTTGTTCTACCAAATTCAAAAATATTCTCAGCTTTTATAAGCATTCTATTTGCAGTTTGTTTAGTGATTTATATGAAAAAATCTAAGCTTGGACGAGCAATTAGAGCAACTGCACAAAACGCACGTGCTGCAAAAATTTTAGGTGTAGATACAGAAAAAGTTTATGCAGCAACTTTTGGAATTAATGCTGCTTTATGTGGTGTTGCTGGAGCTTTAATCTCTATAACATTTACTATTCATCCTTATATGGGTTTACCTTATACGATTAGATCTTTTATGATTGTGATTGTTGCTGGTTTAGGAAATTTACCAGGTGTTGCTATGTCGGGTATGGGATTAGGTGTTTTTGAGGAATTTGCAGATTATATTTTAGGAACAGAATTTAGAATTGGATCAGTATTTTTATTACTAGTTTTAATTTTAGTTTACCGAAGATTTAAACTTTCAAGAAAAAGAGAGTACTTAAAATGAGGAAAGTTAAAATTAATGATAATCAAGGTCAATCAGTCGAAGTTGACATAGATAAATTTAAAAGACACTTAGACGAATATCATTCATCAGGCTCAAGTGTACATGATGAAGATGGTCATTATTTTACAGTAGATCAAAACTTTAGAGAAAAAATTAATAGTCTATATGAACAAAAATAATTTAATACTCTACTTAGGAATTTTAGTATTTGGTTTAGCTGCTCCATTTATATTTCCAGCATTTAAAGTTCAATTATCTATTCTTTGCATTCTAATTGTGCTTGCAACGACTTGGAATATTCAAGGAGGGGAGATGGGATACAATACATTTGGAAATATTTTATTCTATGGATTAGGAATGTATTTATGTGCCTCTGTTCAAGTTGGAATGTTTTTTCCATTAGCTGAATGGACAGAAAGTGGTGGTGAAAAAACATTTGTACATACTCCTACCCAATTTTTCCAAGGTATGGCGATGGGACTAGTTGTTGCTGCAGTGGTTCCAACGATTGTTGCTGGTTTAATTGGTTATGCAATTTTAGGATTGAGAGGTCACTACTTTGCTATTTGTACCCTAGGATTAGGAGTTGCTGCAGGAGAAATTTCTGGAGGAATAGAAATTATTGGAGCAGGACAAGGTTTTACTACTCCACCTTTTCCTAACGTGGGAGGCTTAGAAGCTAGAGGGGAGTTTTTCTATTTTTTAAGTTTCTTAGTTTTGATACTTACATTCGTTGCTGTTAAAGCAATCTACTCTACTAGATTTAAATTAATTCTTAATGCAATCAGAGACAATGAAGATAAGGCTGAAGCTATGGGAATTGCTACAATGAAATATAAAATCATTGGTTGGATGATTTCTGCATTTTTCTGTGGTTTGGCCGGAGGAATAATGGGAGGCCTTGTTGGATATATCGACTCTACAGATGTTGCTTTTGATGGAAGAGAAATGGGAGTGTTCATGGTTTTAATGGCAATATTAGGTGGCAAAGGAACACTTTGGGGACCAGTTATCGGTGCAACAATATTCCATATTTTCAAAGAAGGATTTTGGACATTCTTCCTAGGCTGGCAGTATGTAGCCTTAGGAGTTTTAATTGTGGTGATTGTAATTTATTTCCCTGAGGGATTAATGGGATGGTTGAGAGAAAAATATCCTCATAGATTTGGAGAAGTAGTTGACGAGGCTGATCGAAAGGCCCAGGTAGAGATAAAATGAGTATTTTAGAAGTTAATAATGTTAGTAAATCTTTTGGAGGAGTAAAAGCTAATGTTGATATTTCCATGTCAGTCGAAAAAGGTAAAATTGTAGGATTGATTGGTCCGAATGGTTCAGGAAAAACAACATTGTTTAATTCAATTGTAGGCACTTATCCAATTGACCAGGGTTCAATTAAATTTAATGGAAAAGAAGTTTCTGAACTTCCTGTTCCCGTAATAGCAAAGCTAGGATTATTAAGAACATTTCAACAAACAAGAATTTATGGAAAACTGAACTGCATTGATAATATGCTTATTAGCCATAAAGGTAGTGATGAAAGTTTATTAAAACTGTTTTCAAAAATACCTCAAGAGCTTACAGAAAAAGCAGAAAATTTACTAAATTTTGTTGGATTATATCAAAAGAGAAAACTTAGAGCAGGAGATTTATCTTTTGGACAACAAAAACTCTTAGAACTTGCTATGGCATTAATGAATGAACCAGAAATGTTATTATTAGACGAACCAACAGCTGGTATTAACCCAACATTAATTAATGGAATTATAGATAGATTGATAAAAGTAAATCAAGATTTTGGTATTACTCTTTTAGTTATTGAGCACAACATGAGAGTAATAATGCAATTAGCTGAAAATATCTTTTGTTTAGCTCATGGTAAAATGCTGGCAAATGGTTCGCCAGATGAAATTAAAAACGATAAACGTGTTATCGATGCATATTTAGGAGCTCAATAATGTCAAATCAATATGAAGTTTTAGGAAAAGCTCCAACACCAGAAGATTTAAAAAAACTATCTCCAGATGAAATACATCTGACAATTAAAAATTTAAATGCTGGTTATGGCAAAATGGAAATTTTACATAATTTTGATTTATTTGTGAATAAAGCACAGTCGTTATGCTTAATAGGACCAAATGGAGCAGGTAAATCTACAATTCTCCACTCAATTTATGGATTTACAAATATTTTTTCTGGTCAAATTGAAATAGAAGGAAAAGAAATTACAAATCTTACACCAGCTGAAAAATTAAAATCTGTTGGAATTGCATATATTTTACAAGATAACTCAGTATTCCCAGACATGACAGTTGAAGAAAACTTGTTAATGGGTGGATATATTAAAGATAAAACAGAGGAGTCTTTTGAAGAAGCTGAAAGAATTTTAGAAAAATATGAGAGATTGAGAAATAGAAGAAATCAGCCTGCCAAAGTTTTATCTGGTGGTGAAAGAAGATTGTTAGAAATTTCTAGAGCACTAGTAATGAAACCATCAGTATTGTTGGTTGACGAACCATCAATTGGTTTAGAACCAAGATATATCGATATGGTTTTTGAGATACTTAAAGATCTTCAGCAAAATGAAAAGAAAACTATTATTTTAGTTGAACAAAATGCCAAAAAAGGTTTAGAATTTGCAGACATCGGATATGTATTAGTATCTGGACAAACTGCAATCGCTGGCAAAGGGGATGAATTATTAAAAAACCCTGATGTCGGTAGACTATTCCTTGGTGGCTAATGATAAATAAAGATTTTTTTTTTAAAGGTTATAAATCAATTTTAGCACATGATAGTCCAGCAATAGCATTAGGTTGTTGCTTTATCGCTATAGGAGCTCTTTTAAAAAATCTTGGCTTCAACATTCAAGAAAGTGTTTTTTCTACTATGCTGACTTACGCTTTGCCAGGATCTCTGGTTATGGCAGAATCTTTATTGGTTGGTGCTTCTTTATTAAATATTTTTTTAGCAGTTTGGTTTGTTAATGCTCGTTTATATCCAATGGCTGTTTCTTTATTTCCACTAATGATGCATGAAGATCAACCAAAATGGAAATATTACTTTTCCTGCCATTTCATTGCTGTATCGGCTTGGTTGATTATGAAAAGTAATTATAAGACTATTCCCGAAAAATATAGAATTGATTATTGGATAGGGATTGGAAGTGCTACTTGGAGCGTTGCTGTAATTGGTACTTTAATGGGTTTCTATTTTTCAGAATATTTAAATAAAGAAATGATGATAGGTTTAGCTATTTTAAATCCTGTTTATTTTTTATGTATGATGGTAGGAGCTTCAAAGACAAGACAAGTCACTTTATCAGTTTCACTTGGAATTATTTTGGGACCTGTTTTTTATTTTTTTTCACCTGAATGGTCTATTTTATTAGGTGGAGTAGTTGGTGGTACTATTGCTTATTTAATAGGAGAAAAAAATGTCAACTAGTATCGTTTTAGCAATTTTAGTGACATCCCTTGCAACTTTTTTATCAAGATTCCTTGGGGCAGTAAGCTCAGAGGGCATAAAAGAAACTTCTAAGATATTTAAATGGTTCAACTGTTTAGCTTATGCAACTTTAGCAGCCCTAATTGCAAGAACAATAATTTTTCCAGTTGGTGTAATGGATGACTCAAGCTACTTAGTAAGATTTGTTGTTGTTGTACTTTCTTTAACTGTTTTTTTTATTTCTAAAAAAAATTATGTTTATCCAACAATTTTCTCTGCCATAAGTATGGCAATATTAGTTAATTATTTCTAAATAAAATTGATTTATTAAAAAAGTTAACTTAAGGTTTCTTATGGAAAAAATACCAGGTTTAGAAATTCAAGAACATGATAAATCAAAAAGAATTTTGAATATTAAATTTACTGATGAAATCATTAAGAAATTAGTTTTTCCATTTAATAAATTCGACTTAACAGCTTTAGAACTAAAGCCTTTCACAAGGTTTACAATAGCAAAAAGTTTAGACGATTTAACAGAAAATAAACTCAGTAAATTAATGAACTCAATAATTAGAGATCGTTCAACTGGATGCTTTATAATTGGACCAAAAAATATTTCATCTAAAATAGATGATAAGTTTTTAGTAAAATTATCAACTGCTATTGCATATTTAATTGGAAATCCTAACCATGATTCAATGGCTGGAAAATACTATGCCCGTTTTCATGTTAAACACGAAGATGCAAGTGACTCTTATTTAAGAAAAGCTTACCGTAATATGGATCTTCATACAGACGGAACTTATGTTAAAGAAATTACAGACTGGTTAATTATGACAAAATTAGAAGAAGAAAACGTAGAAGGTGGAGAAACTGCTATGTTGCATTTAGATGATTGGGAACATTGCAAAGAATTATCAAATGATCCTGTGGGTAAACAAGATTTTCTTTGGAGTTCACCCAAAAGTAAAAATGTAAATTATAAAGTTGAGCATCCAGTTTTTTTTTCAGATGATAAAGGAAGACCACATATTTCATATATTGACCAATTTCCTGAACCGAAAAACATGGAACAGGGTAATTTTTTACAGAGATTATCTGATGCTCTGGAAGGAAGTGAAAATAAAGTAATTACAAAGTTACCAGTTGGTTGTTCTATAATTGCAAATAACTATTTTTGGCTTCATGGAAGAAAACCTTTCAAAGAAAATAAAGAATTAAGCAGAGAATTGTTGAGAATTAGAGGATCTTTTTTTGTTAATTAATTCAATATAATCAATATAAAGTAACCAAAATATTATGATTTTAGGTTTTATTGGTACGGGTAAAATTGCATCTTCAGTAATAACTGGAATATGTAAATCCAGTCTTAAATATAAAAAAATAATAATTTCTCCAAGGAATAAACAGATTGCAAAAAGTTTAAAAAAAAAGTTCAAAAAAATAGTTATTGCTAAAGACAATCAACAAATTGTTGATCAATCTACTTGGGTATTTTTATCTATTACACCTACGGTGGGAGAGAAGATAATTAAAGATTTAAAATTTAAGTCTAGTCAAACAATTGTTAGCTTTATATCTACAATAACTCTATCACAGTTAAAAAAAGCCATTAAAGTAAAAGCAAAAATAGTAAGAGCAATTCCTTTGCCACCAATATCATTAAAGAAAGGACCAGTTCCAATTTGTCCTCCGAATTCAAAAGTGAAAGCTTTTTTTAACCATTTAGGAACTACTGTAGAAATCAAAAATGAAAAATCTTCAATAAACTTTTGGTCTACTTCTGGAATGATGGCGCCTTTTTATGAAATGCAAAGAGTAATGTCTGATTGGTTAGTTAAAAAAGGGGTAAAAAGAAATAATGCTCAAAAATATATAACTTCTTTGTTTTTAGCTTTGTCAGAAGATGCAGTTATACATTCTAAAGAAAACTTAAGAGAGTTAGTTAAAGAGTCGCAAACACCTAAAGGATTAAATGAGCAGGGTGTAAATGAATTGACAAAATCTGGTTTTTATAAATCATTAGAGAAAACTTTAAATAGCATTTACAAAAGATTAGATAAATAAATGTCTGATAATATTTTAGAGATAAATAATTTATCAAAGTATTTTGGAGGACTTGCTGCAGTTTCTGATTGTTCAATTAAAGTTAAAAGAGGAACTATCACAGGTATAATTGGACCAAACGGATCTGGTAAAACGACTTTATTTAATTTAATTGCTGGAAATTTAAAATCTTCAGGTGGGAGTGTAACCTTTGATGAAGAAAATATTACAGATGTTCCATCTTATGAATTATTTTCAAAAGGATTACTTAGAACTTTTCAAATAGCACATGAGTTTTCAAATTTGTCTGTTCTAGAAAACTTGATGATGGTTCCAGGAAATCAATCAGGTGAAAAGCTAATGACAGCTTTATTCAAGCGAGGGTTAGTTGCAAAAGAGGAAGCAGAAGTTAAAGAAAAAGCAAAAGAAGTAGTTGAATTCTTAAATCTAGGGCATTTATCAAATGAGCTTGCAGGAAATCTTTCTGGAGGTCAAAAAAAATTGTTAGAACTTGGAAGAACTATGATGGTTGATGCAAAATTAGTATTACTGGATGAAGTAGGGGCAGGAGTAAATAGAACTTTATTAAAAGATCTCGGCACTGCAATCGAAAAGCTAAATAAAGAAAAAGGTTATACTTTTTGTATGATTGAGCATGATATGGATTTTATAGGGAGATTATGTGATCCCGTGATTGTTATGGCCGAAGGTTCGGTTTTATTTGAGGGTACGGTTGATGAAGCTAAAAAAGATGAAAAGGTAATAGAAAGTTATCTTGGCAGAGGATCAAAATTAAAGGATGAAGTTTAATGGCATATTTTGAGGGAATAGAGATGACAGGTGGTTATGGAAATGGACCAGATATAATTAATTCTTGTTCTGTTGAAGTAAACAAAGGAGAAATTGTTTCTATTCTAGGTCCTAATGGAGCTGGAAAATCTACAGCTATGAAAGCAATGTTAGGTTTATTAAATTTAAAATCTGGATCAGTTAAAATTGACGGTAAAGATATTTCAAAACTTTCTCCACAGGATCGAGTTAAACAAGGAATTTCATTTGTTCCTCAAACAAAAAATGTTTTTGCGGGAATGACGGTTGAGGAAAATTTAGAAATGGGCGCCTTTTTAGTAAACTCTGAGATAAAAAATATTATTGAGGAAATTTACGAACTATTTCCAATCCTTAGAGAAAAAAGAAACCAAATGGTTGGTGAATTATCTGGTGGTCAAAGACAACAAGTAGCACTTGGAAGAGCGCTAATGATTAAACCGACAGTACTAATGTTAGATGAACCAACTGCAGGGGTATCACCAATTGTTATGGATGAATTGTTTGATCATATCGTTAAAGTAAAAAGAACTAATGTTGCTATTTTAATGGTAGAACAAAATGCTAAACAAGCATTAAATATTTCTGATAGAGGCTACGTATTAGTTACTGGAGAAAATCGTTATTCAGGAACAGGCAAAGAATTATTGAACGATCCAAGAGTAAGAAGCTCTTTCTTAGGAGGATAATATGGATCTTATTAATGCAATAATTCTTTTACTAAATTATATTTTTATTCCAGGACTTACTTATGGTTCTCAATTAGCTTTGGGTGCAATTTTTGTTACTTTAATTTATGGAATTCTGAGATTTGCTAATTTTGCAACTGGAGACATGATGTCATTTGGAACCATGATGACAATTTTATTCACTTGGTATTTTCAATCTTTAGGTATTTCTCTTGGAGTTCTGCCTACAGCTTTAATTGCACTTCCATTTGGTATTTTTTTTATGATTTTATACATGCTTACAATCGATAAATTTGTTTTTAAGTATTACAGAACTCAAAAAAGTCCTCCAGTTCAGTTTGCCATGGTTAGTATCGGTGTGATGTTTGTGACCCAAGCAGTTGTTAGAATTATAATAGGTCCAGGAGATAGAAGGTTTTTTGATGGAGAAAAATTCATTATCAAGGCTAGAGAATTTAAAGAAATGACAGGTTTAAACGAAGGACTTGCCCTTAAATCTACTCAGGTCATTACTATTTTTGTTACAATAGTTTTAGTCTCTTTATTGTTCTGGTTTTTAAATAAAACTAAAACAGGAAAAAGCATGAAAGCTTACTCTGATAATGAGGATCTTGCTTTGCTTTCAGGAATAGATCCTAAGAAAATAGTATTGGTAACCTGGGTAATTGCAGGAATTTTAGCTACTATTGGAGGAGCTTTGTATGGTTTAGATAAAAGTTTTAAACCTTTCACTTACTTTAATAATATGCTTCCAATTTTTGCTGCAGCAATTGTTGGAGGAATTGGAAATCCTTTTGGTGCATTTTTGGGTGGCTATGTGATTGCTTTTTCAGAAATTTTATTAACATATGCATATAAGAAATTTTTTATGTACATATTACCTGAAAGTATGGAACCAGAAGGCCTAATTCAATTACTTTCGACCGATTACAAATTTGCAGTTTCATTTTCAATCTTGGTGATTGTATTACTTTATAGACCATCAGGGATATTCAAAGGGAAAGTATTGTGAGAAAAAATCTAAACGTTATTGCAGCATACAGTATCATGATGGTTCTAATTCTATTAGTTGGAATTTTTCAATCATGGAATATTGCATTATCAATATTTAATCTTTGCTTAATTTCGGCAGTAATGACAATGGGGGCTAATATTCAGTGGGGATATGCAGGTCTAATTAATTTTGGGATTATGGGATACACCGCATTAGGTGGTCTTGCAGCAGTTATTATTTCTGTTGATCCTGTTCAAGAAGCATGGAGAGTGGGTGGATTTGATATCTTAATGTGCTTATGGCTTATAATTGTAATGATACTTGTTATCAGATTCATTTTAAAAAATTTTGAGAAATCAAAATTAAGAACTTACAGTATAGCAGCACTTATTATAACAGGAATTATAATTATAAGAGTAACAGCAGAGCCAGGTATTGAAAAAATTGAAGCTGTGAATCCAGCAACAACTGGTTTCCTAGGCGGTTTTGGTTTACCAATAATTTTCTCATGGATCGTAGGAGCATTTTTTGCGGGTGGGTTAGCATTTATAGTTGGAAAAGTTGCTTTAGGTTTGAGAGCTGATTATTTAGCGATCGCAACACTTTTAATTTCTGAAATTGTAATAGCAATAATTAAGCATGAAGATTGGTTAACCAGGGGGGTTAAAAATGTAATTGGCTTAAAGAGGCCAGCTCCATATGAGGTCGATCTTCAGACTACAGATTGGTTTATAAATTTAGTTGAGAAATTTAAATCTGGTAAGTTAGATTTAATTACTGATTTATCTGAAAGACAAGCAGCATTGAGTCAATTTGTAATCGAAGGTTCTTCGATATTTGTTAAACTTTGCTACTCAGGTTTATTCTTGGTTGTAGTTATAATTCTTTTAATTTTAACTCAGAAAGCTCTTTATTCTCCATGGGGAAGAATGATGAGAGCAATAAGAGATAATGAAGAAGCAGCAAATGCTATGGGTAAAAATGTTGTGAAACAACATTTGCTAATATTTATTTTAGGTTCAGCAATTGTTGGTATAGCAGGAGCAATGTTAGTAACTCAGGATGGATTATTTACACCAGGAAGTTATAGACCCATGAGATATACTTTCTTAATTTGGGTAATGGTAATTGTTGGAGGTAGTGGAAATAACTTTGGAGCGATTCTAGGTGGTTTTGTCGTTTGGTTTTTATGGATCGAAGCCGCACCTATTTCAATGTATTTAATTAATTTATTTACTGCAGGTATTCCAGAAACAAATGCTATTAAAGCTCATCTTATTGAAAGTGTTCCTTATTTTAGATTTTTATTGATGGGTCTTGGTTTGTTGTTCATTATGAGATACCGACCCAAAGGTATACTTCCAGAAAAAGTAGAAATAAAATAATTTTACATGAAATATATTATTTTAGGTGCTGCAATTGCTTGGGCTATGTATATGGCTGACAAGTATATGTTTTGATGAATAGAAATCTTTTTCTATTAATTTCAAGTCAAGTTTTTGGCTTCACTGCAGCAAATGTAACAGTTTTTTTAAGTGGAATAATAGGAAGTCAACTTTCACCTATTAAATCTTTATCAACTTTTCCTCCTTCAATTTATGTTGTTGGTATTGCTATCTCTACTATTTTTGCAGCAAAAATTATGTCAATTATTGGTAGACGTTTAGGTTTTGTTTTGGCATCCATAGGGAGTTCTTTAGCTTGTTTAATTGCTGCTTACTCAATCTTCATTGATAGTTTTATAATATTCTCGTCTTCTTGTTTTATGCTTGGCACAGGAATGGCTTTCATTCATCAATATAGATTTGCAGCAGCTGAAACAGTTGAAAAAGAGAAAGCACCAAAAGCTGTTTCTATGCTTTTGTTAGCAGGAATTATTTCTGCATTTATAGGAATTACATTAGCAAATAAAACAAAAGATTTAATAGGCGATCATGTTTATGTTGGATCGTATATAGCACTAGCATGTTTAACTATTATGCCTGCAATTTTTTTAAGTTTTTATAAAAATTCAAATATCACTAATAAAAATATTTTAATAAATAATGATGTAAGAACTTATAGAGAATTTGTCTCTGATCCAAAATTCCTGCAAGCTATGATGGCTGCAACTTTTGGTTATGTGGTTATGGCATTTCTGATGACTGCAACTCCAATCAGTATGCATTATGTCCACAAATTAAGTGTAGATAAAGTTGGATTAGTTATCCAATTTCATGTGCTTGGAATGTTTCTTCCATCATTGTTCACTGGTAACCTAATAAAAAGATTTGGTTTTTCAAAAATAATGTACATGGGAGTGTTTTTTTATGCTTTAACGATATCATTAAGTCTGTTTGAGCCAAACTTTATAAATTATTTTGCATCGTTGATCTTTTTAGGCATAGGATGGAATTTTTTATATATCTCAGGGACCAGCTTATTAGTAACTACTTATAACGAGCATGAAAAATTTAAAGCCCAAGGTTTTAATGATCTTATAGTTTTTTCTGCTACAGCAATTGGAAGTTTATCAGCAGGAATTTTAATTTCAGTTTTGAGTTGGAAAATAATAAATTTTATGTGTATCCCTTTTTTGATATTAATTTTGTATTCAATAATTAGAGCTGACTTCAAAAAAAGTATATAATGAACTGGTTATCTTATTTTGATCTAACTTTTTTTGAATTTTCATTCATTATTTTTACTGTTTTTATTGCTTCAATTATAAGGGGTTTTAATGGATTTGGTTTTTCAGCAACCTGTATTTCTGGCTTTTCTTTTGTAATTCCTACAATTGAAATTGTTCCAATTATTTTAATCCTTGAGGTTTTAATTAGTATTTTTATGGCTCCATACGTTTGGAAAAAAATTGACTGGAATATGGTTTTCAAAATTTTAATTGGCATGGCAATAGGCTCACCTTTTGGATTGTTTTTACTCAAATATCTCTCTCCAGAAATTACTCATTTATCGGTTTGTATAATCATTATCTTTTTCTCAATCTTATTAATGAAGGGATATACAAATAAAGGACTTAATAACGATAGAACAAAAGTTTTTACAGGAATTGTATCTGGCACCCTTAATGGATTAACGACACTAGGGGGTATGCCTGCTGCTTTATTTTTGTTAGTTACCTGTATCGAGCCGGCAGTAATTAGAGGAACTTTAACTGCGTTATTCTTTTTTACTGATATTTATGCGTTTGTGTTAAGTTTTTTTGCAGATATTGTCGACATGACAACAATTTATAGAACAATTACTTTGATAATTGTTTTGCCAATAGGAGTTTTCATAGGTGATAAATTTTTTGTTAAAAGCAAGGAAGTTCTCTATAGAAAAGTAGTATTTTACTTTTTAATAGTTATCTCAATATTTGGAATTTTTAGAATTATAAGTGGTTTATAAAAAAACCCCAGTAATAAAAATTACTGGGGTTTTTAATAAGATAAAAAATATTATCTTTGTTTTTTAGTTTTAAATTTTCCGCCTTTGATTTCTTGCTCTAAGAAAGAACCTTCAGCTTCACCAACTTCAGTAAAAGATACTCCAGTAGCACCTTCGTAATTTATCTTTTTACCTTTTGCTAGTAAGTCTAAACCTTTCTTTAATTCACCTGGGTAGATTTTAGTACCAGGAGCGTTAGCAACATCCATAACATTTTTTGCAATGGATGCTCTATCAGCAGAGTTACCTGCTTGCATTGCAAGAACGATCAAAGCAGCTGCATCATAAGACTCTCCAGTGTAAGGACCAGAAGAATCTATACCACCAGCTTTTGCAACTTCTGCAAATACACCAGCACCTTTACCAGTAGATCCTGGTAGAGATCCGAATGATTTGCTTAAGTCTTTCCCAAACGCATCAACTAATGATTGACCAATCATACCATCTGATAAAACGAAAGTATCAAATGCACCAGAGTCTAAAGAAGCTTGAATAATTCCTTTTCCTCCTTGGTCAAGATAACCAATAACTGCTACGGCATCACCACCAGCAGAAGCAAGAGTTGCTACTTCTGAAGAGTAATCAGCTTTACCATCTTCGTGAGCAGTTACAGTTGTTACTTTAATACCATGAGCTTCAACCGCTGCTTTGTAAACATCAGCCAAACCTTTTCCATAGTCATTGTTAGTATAAGTGATTGCAACACTTTTTACTTTTCTGTCTTTAGTAATGTCAGCTAAGATTTGACCACCTCTAGCATCTGATGGAGCAGTTCTAAAGAAATATCCATTATCATCTAGAGTAGTTAATCCTGGAGAAGTTGCTGAAGGTGAAATCATTACTACACCGTTTGGTACAGCAACATTTGTTGCAATAGCACCTGTTACACCTGAACAGTCAGCTCCCATAATTGCAGCTACACCACCTGATATCAAACCTTCAGCTGCTGCTGTTGCTGCTGCTGAGTCAACACAAGTTGAGTCTGCTCTCATTGCTTCAATTTTTTTCCCACCAAGTAATGAACCTGAATCTGAAGCCTCTTTAAATGCAAGCTCTGCAGATGCAGCCATAGCTGGAGTAAGAGATTCAATAGGACCAGTAAATCCTAATATGATTCCCATTTTGATCGAATGTCCGTCTGCCATAACGTTTGAACCAAAGCTTGATACAAACATAAATGCAGCGATAAATAGTTTTCTCATTATCTTCCTCTTTATTGTTAACAATTTATAAAATCTAATTTAAGTATGAATAATCTGAATATTCAATGACAAAATTGGCTTATTTTAAACTATTATCTGATAGAGAATGGGTCTAAAGATGGTTCATCTGATGTGTAGAACCAAGTTGTTTTTACTCTTGTGTAATCTTTAATTGAGTCAATTCCAGCTTCTTTACCGTATCCACTATCCTTGATACCTCCAAATGGAGCTGACGGTGAAATTAATCTGTAAGTATTAACAAATGTTATTCCAGCTCTAATTGCTTTTGATACTCTCATGCCTCTAGATAAACTGCTAGTATATACTCCAGAAGATAATCCATACTGATTGTCATTCATTTTTGAGATAACCTCTTCTTCAGTATCAAATTTCATTACTGATAAAACAGGTCCAAATAATTCATTTTCTGCAACAGGTAAATTATGATTATCACATTCAATTATAGTGGGTGGAAAATAATAACCTTTATTTGAAAAAGAATGTCTCTCACCACCACATTTAATTTTTCCACCTTGATCAATAGTTTCTTTAATATTTTTTTCTATTGTTTCTAATTGTTTAAAATTACTCAAAGGGCCCATTTCAGTTTCAGGATCCATAGGTGCTCCTATTTTTATTTTAGAAGCTCTTTCAGAAAGTTTGTTTAAAAATTCGTCATAGATACCTTTTTGAATATAAAGTCTTGAACCAGCTATACAACTTTGACCACTTGCTCCAAAAATCCCTGCTGTAATTCCATTAATTGCATTTTCTTGCTCGGCATCATCAAAAACAGCCACTGGACTTTTTCCTCCAAGCTCTAAACTCACTTCAGAAAGATTTTCTGCTGAATTTTTAATTATATGTCTTGCGGTTTCTGGTCCACCTGTGAAGGCAATTTTTTCAACTAAATCATGTGTTGTTAAAGTTTTTCCACATGGATCTCCAAATCCAGTTATTACATTTACTACTCCTTTAGGTATCCCAGTTTTTTCAATTAATTTGGCAAATTCAAATAATACCGCGGGTGCTAGTTCTGACGATTTAATTACAACAGTATTTCCCATTGCAAGTGCTGGAGCTAACTTAGTAGCAGTTAAAAACATTTGTGAGTTCCAAGGGATAATGGCTGCCACCACACCTATCGGTATTCTAGTGGTTATTGCTTGAATATTTGGTTTATCAATTGGCAAAACTGTACCTTCAACTTTATCAGCTAAACCTGCATAGTAATCGTAGTATTCTGCAATATAGATTGCTTGTTTTTTTGTTTCTCTAAACAATTTTCCTGTATCTATTGTTTCTATTTCCCCAAGCATTTCTGCATTTTCTCTTAACTGATCCCCAATAGCTCTTAAAAATTTTGCTCTTTCTTTAGGAAGTAATTTAGGCCATTCACCTTCGAATGCTTTTTGTGCAGCTTTAACTGCTTTATCAGTGTCTTTAGCACTTGCTTCAGGAACAACTGCCCAAGGTTCATTATTTTCTGGGTTTAAAGTTTCAAATGTTTTATTGTTTTCAGCATCGACCCACTGTCCATCGATATACATTTGATATTTTTTAAGTTTACTCATTTTCTTTAATAAAATTCTTAAGAGTTAAATTTACATCATCGGCACACTCAATACCACAAAGATGTTTTCCATCCTTGATTATCTTTAATTGGCTTTTTGGTATTAAAGCATTTAATTCTTGAGACATTTTAACTGTAGAGCCAATGTCATATTCTCCAGTCATAACTAAGGTGTGATTTTGAATTTTATTAAAATCCTCATCATTTTGATGTTTTACAAACAGCTCATAAACTTTCAGAAAATATTCCATATTATTAGCTGCTAAAATAGAGCTAATTTTATCATAAATACTTGGATGGTTTTCAATATACTTGTCTGTAAACCATCTTTTAAGAGCTTGTCTTGATAATTTAAGATCTTTCTTTGCTTGTTCAAATCTTTGATTTACAATTTTTTGTTGCTCTTCGGTCCTTTTATATATTGAGCATAAAAGAGTTAGTGATTGTAAATGTGAACTGTGATTGATAGCAAAATTTCTAGCAATCAAAGAACCTATTGAAAAACCAACCAAATGAATTTTTTTTATATTAAGGTGGTTAATTAAATCAATTAATTGATCCGAAAAGTCATCAAACGAAATTATTTCTTTATCTAAAGATGATTTTCCATGACCAAGAATATCATATGCAAGAGTACTATAATCATTAAAAAAATCTAATTGAGGTTTCCAAATCTCGTGGGTTAAACCTACACCATGAACAAATACAATTGGAATTTCTTGGTCTTTTTTTATGTATGAGTAAAAAGTTCCAGAAGCAGTAGTTCCAGTGGTCATCAAGATTTATTTGGGTTCAATTCCCATTTCTTTCATATCTTGATATCGATCACCTGTTCTAGCATGAGCTCTTCCACTAGATGCTCCACCTATCGCAATTACCACCTCATCATTAAATGGTGCATCATGTATAGTAAATTCATGTGTTAGATAATAAGGTCTTAACCCAGAGTCAGTTTTATGCATCATCGGGATAGAAATTTTTGATCCAGCTGGTCCTCTTGTATTTGTAAAACTTAAATAAGATGTGCCTCCCACAGCGTCTCTAAATTTATTTCCAAATCTCAAAGTGTGAATAAATGCTGATGCATGCTCTATTTCTCCATCCAGTCCAACTACTCCTGCTTTACCATATGCTAGTATTTTTTCTGGAGATCCTATTTCTTTTATTAATTCTGGAACAAGTAAATCACCTAACTTAGGAGCCAGATCTAAAATAGTTGGTCTTAAGTCTTCAACAAATCCTTGACCATGCCATGGATTTTTAAAAACTGCAGCAACAGATACTAATAATACAGGCTCTTTTGCTTCCTTGCCTCCTTCAATAAAAGTTTTGTCTACAAATTTTGAAAATTTTCTTAGCTCTAATTTCATTTTTTAATTCTATGTTGAAAACTATCTCTTCTAAAACTGTATAATGCTTTCGGATCTACATCAACATCTATCACGGCAGGTTTATTACTTTTTATTGCAGCTCTAACTGCTTCATTTATTTCAGAAACTTTTTTGACTTTAAATCCTTTTGCCCCATATAATTCAGCAACTTTGTCAAAAGATGGACTTGTTATATCAGCACCTAAATATCTTTTACCAAAAAAATCTTTTTGATAAGCTTTTTCGGCTCCCCAACTTTGATTATTCATCACTATAGTTGTTGTATTTATTCCATATTCAACAGCTGTGCTTAATTCAGAAATAGTCATTCCAAAACCACCATCACCCATCAAACTTACAACTGTTTTTTTTGGTTTTGCAACTTTTACTCCAAGTCCACAAGCGAAAGAAAAACCAACTAGGCCAAAATCTAGGGGTGTAAATAGAGAAGGGGGATCATAGTATTCTAAAGCGTCTGTTGCTTGTAAGCACAAGGTTCCTGCATCTAAAGTGATCGCTGAATTTTTAGGTAATACTTTTCTTAGTTGTTTAAACAAACCTTTTGGTTGGATTGGAAAATTTTTTCCTAAATTTTCATTTTCTCTATTATTTAAAAATTCTTTTCTTTCTTTAAAATACAAATCAGTCCATTTTTTTACATCTAATTTGATTTTTTCTTTTTTAATTTCTTTATATAATTGAACAGTTGCTGTTGCAGCATCTGCATGAATTCCTATTGATACTGGAAAATACTTTCCAATCATTTTTTTTTCTAATTCAATTTGAATTATTTTTGCTTTTTTATTTATATTTTCATAAGAGTAAAATGTTGAATTAAATCCTAGCCGAGTACCGATAGCCAAAATAACATCTGCTTCTTTGACTAATCTTGATGCAACAGGATTGCCTCTTGGTCCCATTTGCCCTGCATTTAATTTATGACTAAATGGTATAGCATCTCCATGACCTGCGGCTGTAACAATTGGAACATTAAGCAATTCTGCCAATTTAATAACTTCTCTATATTTTGAGTTATATTTTATTCCAGCCCCAACAATTATTGTTGGATTTTTTGATTTCAGTAGCAATTTAGTTGCTTTATTTATTCTCTCTTTATTTCCTTTAAGATTACTTTCACTTGAGAAAGAAGGTTTATTTAAATTAATATTGTAAGTATTTTTTTCCGCCAATATGTTTCTTGGAAGATTGATACAAACAGGTCCTCTTCTTGGTTTCATTGATAAATTAAATGCATCACCAATTACTTTAGGAACAATCTTAGAATTTTTTACAGTCCAAGTTTTTTTTGTAATTGGAGTAAACAAGGATTGTTGATCTAGGCCTTGAAAAGCATCTTCCATTTTATCTTTTGTCGAGTAAGAACCTGCAATCGCAACTACAGGAGAGAAAGCGGCTTTTGCTTGCGCTACCCCAGTCACTAAATTTGTTGCACCTGGTCCATTTTGACCTGCAATAATTACGCCATGCTTATTAGATGCTCTTGCATATCCATCAGCCATATGTGTTCCAGTTCGCTCATCTCTAACTCCAATAAATTTTATACTTTTTTCATGATAAAGAGCATCAAACATTTCCATTGTTGCAGAACCAATTAAACCAAAAACGTGTTTAGTTTTTTCTCTCTTAAGAGCTCTAACGGCAGCTTGACCACCGCTTATTTTTCGTTTGGAGTTGATCACGAAACTTTTTTAACTTCAGTTCCTAAATCATCTTGAAAATGAGGCATCACTTTTTCTGTAAAAAGTTTAATACTTTTCATACAATCTTTATGTTTCACACCAGGAAAGTTTGACCAAACTTGCAAGTTTTGTAAATTTAATTCAGATTTTAATTCATGAATTTTATCAATCACATATTCAGGTGTTCCAAATAACATGTTTCTTTTGTGTAAAAATTCATAATTTAATAAATCCAGCTTACCTTTGGTTTCTGGAAGTTCTTCACCTGGATCCATATGATTGCCTAGACCACGCCAATGACAAACCCAACGCATATAATTTACCATGTGTTCACCAGCTTTTTCTTTAGCTTCTTCCATTGTATCAGCTACAAACATATCTCTAACAAGAGATACACCTTCACCTAAAGGAATATTTTTTTTGGTTACCTCAGATCTTTTATTTTTATAAGCTTCAAATTTTGCCTTTAGAGCTTTTACTGTTGGTATCCACATTATAATATTAATATTATTCTCAGCTGCCCACTCAATTGATCTAATTCCATCAACTACTTGATGAATAGGAGGATAAGGTTTCTGAAAAGGTTGTGGCAAAACACTAATTTTTTTCATCGTGTTATCTTCCATATTCATAAATTCTTCACTTGGCGGACTCATATCGTGCTGCCAAACGTAATTTGGAGAAGGATAAGTATAAAACTCACCTTGATGATTGAAAAACTTTTCGCTCCATGCTTTTTTTAGCACTTCTAATGTTTCAGCAAACAATCTAAAGTTTTTTGCCTGATCTTTAAGATCAGCTTCTTTATTCAAATTGATTGCTTCTCTTCCATAGATTCCTCTAGCAACACCAACCTCAACTCTTCCTTTTGAAAGTTGATCTAGTGTTGCAATATCTTCTGCTAGTCTTATAGGATTGTGAAATGTAATTACATTTGCAGCTTGTCCTATTCTAATATTTTTTGTTCTTGCAGCCGCATCTACTCCCATCATAATTGGGTTAGTGCATGACTCCATTCCTTCATGATTAAAGTGGTGTTCAGTAAACCAAATAGAGTTCCAATTATTTTGATCACAATATTCTGTGATTTCTTTAGTTTCGTCTAATAATTGATGATAGGGTTTGTGTGTCCAATTAGTGGTATTGCAAAAATAACCAAATTTCATAAAGCCTCCTTTAAAAGTTAATTTAAAGACGACCGATCCCACTTTCGTAAATCTTTGATTTTAACGACGAGTTATGTATCGCTTTATAGAATAACGATATCACTTTTTAATCCTAGTGAAAATCTAAAAAAGCTTCTTTTTATCTGTCCATGGGCCTTTTTTTGTTTTGGGTAAAAACTTTTTAAGATCTAATAGGACTTTCTCAGATAACTTTCTGTATGTAGTAAGTTTTCCTCCATAAATGTTTAAAAGTGGCAATTTTTTTACAATTTGTAAATCAAAAACATAATCTCTTGTAACTTTTGAGGCCTCTTTAAAATCCTCTATTAGAGGTCTTATTCCCGAATAAGTATCAACTATATCTTTTTTGCTAATTTGTTTATTTAAATAATTATTTACTGAACGAATTAAATATTGAGTTTCTTGTTTTGATATTACACTGTTTTCTGGAGATTTAACTTCCACCTCAGTTGTTCCAATTAATGAAAATTTTTTTTTGTAAGGGATTACAAATATTATTCTTTTATCTGTATTTTGAAATGTAAATGCAACATCTTCTTTATACAGTTTCTTAGTAATAATGTGACTTCCTTTAACTAATCTTATTTTATTCTTAGATTTTATTTTTATATTTTTATGTAAAGTTTCATTTATCCATGGTCCAGAGGCATTGATTAAAACTTTTGATTTTATTTTTTTTCTATTTTGAAGACTAATGACCCATTCATTATTAATAATTTCAGCTTTTTTAACTTTGTTGTATTCTAGTATTTTGGCTTTATTTCTTTTTGCATCTTGAGCATTTAGTTTTGTTAATTTTTTATCATCAATTTGAATATCATAATATTGAAAACCTGTTTTGTATTTTTCTTTAAGAATACTTGGAAATTTTTTATTAAGATCTAATGTTTTTGATTTTGGAATAGTAGTTTTCCCACCCAAATTATCATACAAAAGCAAACCAAATTTAATTAACCAGGCTGGTCTAATTTTATCAGTATGAGGAATAATAAATGGAATTGGTTTTGAGATATGTTTTGCAATTTTGTAAACAATTTCTCTCTCTTTAAGGGACTCTCTTACTAATTTAAATTCGTAATTTTCTAAATAACGAAGACCTCCATGAATCAATTTTGTTGACCAAGAAGAAGTTGCGCCTCCTACTTCTCCTTTGTCTGCCAAACATACAGACAGACCTCTTCCTGCAGCATCTCTTGCTATACCAGCTCCGTTTATACCGCCACCAATTATGAATAAATCAAATACTTTAGACATCAAATTAGATTGTTTATAAAATGTAATTATAAATTTTCAACGACTTAAATTATTTTAACGTTGGTATTCAACAAATTTTTTTAAAGATCGATTTAGAAATTTTTCATAAATCTGTCCTGTGTTTGAATATTTTTTTGAATTAAGGAAAGATTTATTCATTTTGAAATCATAGGAAGGTTCAAAAAAGAAAGGAATGGATAGTCTCTTGCTTTTATTCCATAGTACTCTGTGATTTGTAGCTTTAAATTTACCTTTACTTAAAAACTCTAAAGCTCTACCTGTATTTACGACCAAAGCTTTTTTGTCAAATGGTACATCATGCCATTTTTTTGTTTTTCTATTCTGTACCTGAAGACCACCTTTTTTATCTTGGTATAGAACTGTAAATATTCCACTATCAACATGTGTTTCGCATCCAAGTGCAACTCCATCTTGTTTTGAAATTTCTACTGGTTTCGTTTGATTTGGATAATAATTAAATCTTAAGGTGCTTAGTGTTTTTAGTCTTGAAAAAGCTTTGTTTGAAATATCTGGATTAAGTTTGTTTAATTTAATGACACTTTTAAACAAAGTTTCACTTAAATTATAAATATTTTCGAAATATTTATTCAAGACCTTAATAGAAGTTTTGTTAAAACATGTATTTAGATCTAAATATTCAATATATTGGTTTTTAGTTTTTGATGAATATTTTTTGGTAATTTTCAAGTCCCCAATATCCAATCCTTCTTTGCCATTCACATCATTTGGAAAATAACCTCTATAAAGATTTTTATTTTTTTTGTTCCACTTTTTTGGTGATAATTTTCTTTTTTTACTGTCTGATAATTTGAAAAATTTGTTACCTACTTCACAAATTTTTTTAATTTCTTTCACACTAAGACCATGTCCAGTCACTTGAAAAAAACCTATATTTATACAAGCTTGTTCAATTTCTTTAATTGTTTTAAATGCGTGTCGAGTTTCAAAATTATTTTTGATTAATGAAGAGATGTTAATTGTAGGTATATAATTTTTGGTCATCTTCTAACAGGTGTTTCTGTAGCAATGTATTGCTCCCTAACTCTTTCTCTTAAATAGATATATATTCCTGCTGCTATTATACAGGCAACACCCAAAAATGTTCTTCCAGACGGAATTTCATTAAACAGGAAATACCCAGGTATCATCGACATTATAATCAGAGAATATTCAAATAAAGATACAACTGATGGAGAGGCAACTATGTAAGCAGAAAATATACAAAGAAAAGCAATTGATGCAGCAACACCAAAAAATAATATAAATTTCCATGTATAATCAATGTTAGAAAACCATTCTCTAAAAATAAATTGAGTTGTTGGATCAAAATTAGAATTGTTCAACTGACCATTACCCATAAAGAGATAAATCACTCCACACAATATTAGAGCAATTAAATAGAAATAAAATAGTTGAGTGTTTACATCATCTTTATCAGAGGTATATTTTGTTATTGTCATAGAGGCTGCATAAAAAAATGCACATCCAACTGGAAGTAGACTTTTGTATTCAAAGTCTGAAAAATTTGGATCTAAAACTATAAATACCCCTACAAAACCAAATACAATTGCAGACCATCTTCTAATTCCAATAAATTCCTTTAAAAAAAATTTGGCAAAGATTGATACAAAAAAGGGGCAGGAGAAAAAAAGTGCATTAGCTGTTGCTAATGGCATGTAAGTTAGAGAAATAAAAAACGCAGAAAATGCCAAAAAGTGTAAAACTACTCTTACTAAAGTTAATATTGGATAGTGAGTTTTTAAACTAACCTTTTGCTTTTTAAATTTGATGTAGCAAAAGAGTAAAATCGCAGCAACAAAGTATCTACCAAAAAAAATTTCATATAACGCTGCCTTTTCAAATATAAATTTAATTAATGAGTCCTGCATTGCAAATAAAGTCATTGCAATGATTATTAAAATTATCCCTTTTGAATTATTATCTGTATTAGTCATCGATTTGGAGTATCAGTCACAATCATTTGATCTCTTACTTTTTCTCTAAAGTATATATACACCCCAGATCCTATTATTATTGAAACACCTATCAGTGTTCTTATTGTAGGAATGTCATTAAATAACAAATACCCAGTTATAATTGACCATATTATTAAAGAATATTCATATAGTGAGACAACTGAGGGTGATGCAATACTATAGGCATTAAATACGAAATAAAATGAAAATGCACCAATAAATCCCATAGCTATTATAAAAGGCCAAGTATAAGAAGGATTTGTAAACCATTCTCTAAAAATAAATTGAAAAGTTTCATCATTAAAATTACTGAATTGTCCTTGTCCTGTAAAAATAAAAAACAAAATACTAATTAAAAGTGCTCCAAAATATAAATGTAACATTTGAGTATAAACGTTGTCTTTATCAGATGTAATTTTAGTAATGGTCATAGAAATTGCATAACACAAAGCACATGCAACAGGTGCTAATTTCATGAAATCAAAATTATTAAAGTCTGGATTTAAAACTACATACACTCCAAAAAAACCAGCAAAAATTGCAATCCATCTTCTTATTCCAACTTTTTCCTTTAAAAAGATTATTGCCAATATGGATATAAAAAAAGGACTAGAAAAAAAAAGTGCATTTGCCATTGCAAGAGACATGTAAGTAAGAGAGATATAAAAAAAACTAAATCCAAAAAAGAAACAAATTACTCTTAAAACAGTTAAAACGGGATAATGAGTCTTAAGATTTATTTTTTGTTTAGAGATCATGAGATAAGCTATTAATAAAATACAAGCAACAAGTGTTCTACCAAAATACAATTCATACAAAGCTGCATCTTCATAGATAAATTTAATCAAAGCATCTTGAATAGAAAAAGTTGCCATTCCAAGAAGAATAAAGACAATACCCCTAGGGTTATTTTGAGATTGTGTCATGAGTTAAGAATAAAATCTGATGCTCTTTCAGCAATCATCAAAGTAGGAGCGTTAAGGTTTCCACTTGTAATTTCAGGCATTACAGACGCATCAACTACTCTTAGATTTTCGATACCATGAACTTTCAATTTTTGATCAACTACAGCCATATTATCTACACCCATTTTTAAAGTGCAGGATGGATGATAGGCAGTCTCAGCTTTAGACCTTATATATTCTTCAAACACTTCATTAGTTTGAGCATGTTCTCCAGGTCCAATTTCTTTACCAGCAAAAGGCTTTAATGAATCTTGTCCTAAGATTTTTCGAGCAACATGAATACACTCTATTGTTTGTTTTAAATCGTCTTCATGTTCTAAATAATTGAATTGAATTTTTGGATAATCATAAGGATTTGAACTATTTAAAGTTATATGACCTCTACTTTTTGGATGATTTGGACTTGCATGTAACTGGTAACCATGTCTATCAGGATCAACTAATCCATGATCAATTACAAAAGCTGGAAAAAAGTGAAATTGAATATTTGGATATTCTCTTTCTGGTGATGATTTGCAAAAACCTCCAGCTTCTAAAAAAGAAGTAGAGCAGGGACCACTTCTATTTAGAAACCATTGGATACCAATTCTAATCATATTAAGCTTATTCACATATGAATACAAAGTATCTTTAGTTTTACACTCTTGCTGTACATAAGTTTCTAAATGATCTTGTAAGTTTTTACCTACACCTTCTAAGTTATGAACAACATTAATTCCTTTATCTTTTAAGTGTTGGCTTGGTCCAATTCCTGAAAGCATAAGTAGCTGAGGTGAATTTATTGCACCACCACTCAAAATTACCTCTTTACTCGCATAAATTTTTTCAACTTTATCTTTAATTTTAACTTCAATCCCAATAGCTTTTTTTCCATCAAATATAATTCTCTCAACAAAAGCTTCTGTAAATACCTTAAGGTTTTTTCTTTTTTTTGCAGGATTTAAATAATATTTTGAAACACTAGCTCTTTCACCTTTGTGAATAGTTACATCGTACATTCCAAAACCCTCTTGTTCTTTACCATTCATGTCGTTATTTATTTTGTAACCAGCCTCACCAGCTGAATTGACAAAAGCTTTAAATAAAGGATTTTTATTTTTAGATTGGTTTACTGGTAATATTCCACTACCACCTCGGTATTCATTTTCTCCTTCAGACCATGTTTCAATTTTTTTAAAGTAGGGAAGAACTTTTTCATATGACCAATCATCCAACCCAAAAGATGCCCATCTTTGATAATCATTAGGATTACCACGAACAAATACCATTCCATTATGCGCAGAACATCCACCGATCATTTTTCCTCTTGGACAAAATAATTTTCTATTATGTAAATGAGGTTCTGGTTCTGAATAATATTTGTAATTATATTTTGGATCATGCATCGTATATAATATTGCAAGTGGCATGTTTACTTTCCAAATATCACTTGGTTTTCCAGCTTCAAATATTGCTACATTATTTTGATCATTTTCTGTTAATCGATTTGCAAGTACACAGCCTGCACTCCCTGCACCAATTATTAAATAATCAAAATTCATATAAGCTTGGAACTTAGCAACTTTTCATAGTTATGAATAGATTTCATTTTAATGTCAGTTCTTTTAGCCGCGTCATCAAATTTTCGAAGCAGAATAGAGGGTTTAAAATAACTTTTATTTTCAAATTCTTTACTCTTTTGATCATTTAAAATTCCACCTTGTAATTCAAGACTAATTTTGGAGGCATCTGATAAAAAATTAAAATATTTTTTATCTCTTGCTAAATACTGCTTTGCAAGAACGTGGTACTTTATCGGTTCAACAATTTTATCGCTAAAGAATTTTTTTAAGTAAAGGTATCCAATATTTTCATGCTCACCATCTAAGTTATTTTTTACAAGTTCGTCAGGATCCTCTAGAAGAAAATGACCATAATCATGTAACAAACAAGAGCAAATTAAATCATCATCACACTTTGCTTTTTCTGCAAGCATTGCTGATTGTATCATATGCTCTGACATCGTTACTTTTTCACCTATATATAAAGATTTGTTATTGATGAAATTTGAAATTATTTTATGAATTGTTTGCATCTATTATTTAGGATGATCACCCTCTACAGCGATACGATCCATTATTCTCTCAAAACCAAGACCTCTTCCGGGGAAAAAATCAGTTAAACCTTGATGTTGTGTGCTTCTATTATCCCAAATTGCTACTGCATTTTCTGTCCATTTAAATCTACATGTAAAATCCAATCTTTCTTGATGTTGAAAAATTTTATTTAGAATTTCATCACTTTCTTTTTTATCCATATCTATAATTTTTTTTGTGTACATCGAGTTTACGTACAAAATTTTTTTATTTGTTTCTGGATGAGTTCTTACGATTGGGTGTTCATTGGTATATTCAACTAAATTTCCGTTACCTTCCATTTCTTCATACTTATCAACAAAAGCAGCAGCACCTAAAGACGTGTGGATAGCTTTTTTTCCCTCAATTTTTTTTTTAATATCATCTTCTAAAGTTTCATATGCAATTTCCATATTAGAAAACATTGTATCACCACCAACAGGAGGTATTTTTCTTGATCTTAAAATTATAACTTTAGTTGGTTTTGAACTGTAACTGACATCTGTATGCCAGGTTTCACCCCATTGATGCTTTTCTTCAGGACCTTTTATTATTCTAACAATTTCTGGATAATCTTTTAATCCTTTAACATACACATGCTTTTCTAAAGGACCAAATTTTTTTGCTAAATTAATTTGTTCTTCAGAGCTAATATCTTGGTCTCTAAAAAAAAGAACTTTATGTTCTAGCATCAAATTATTTATTTGTTGCCAATTATCATTTGAAGAATCTTTTAAATTTATTCCTTTAACTTCAGCTCCAAGTGCACCAGATAATAAACTTATTTCCATGTTTATTTTTTTAATTTATTTAAAATTTGTAAATTATCTTTTTTGAACTTTCCTTGATTTTCTTTAATAAAGTTTTCCATTAAATTAATTCTTTCCTCATCAAACTCTGAAACTTTTCTTTTGTTTAAATCAACAAAAAGTGAGAGCATTTCAATTGTAGAAGACAATTTTTTTGTTTTTTTTTCTATCATTTCTAATTTGAAATGAATTCTTTTTTTATCATGATCAAAAAAAGTAAGTAAAATTTCAACTTCATCACCTTCTTTTACTTCACTATCATATGTGGTTCTTGTTTCTACAACCATGGTGCTCATGCCACTAGTTTTTGCAGAATGCTCACCCATGTTAAATTTTTTTAATATTACTTCCCAAGCAACATCAAAAATTAACACATAGTAAGCCATGTTAAGATGGTTGTTATAATCGGTCCATTCAGATTTGATAATTTCATTAGAAACGTGAACTGACATATTTTTATTTCCTATGACTTTATTTGATAGTATAAATCTATCATTAAAATGGACAACAAAGTATTTATTTCTTGTGCAGTAACTGGTTCGGGCGACACCGCTTCTAAACATCCTGATTTACCAAAAACTCCAGAACAAATTGCAAAAGCATCAATAGAGGCTGCTAAAGCTGGAGCAGCAATTGCACACATTCATGTAAGAGAAGAAGATGGAACCCCAAGTAGAAGATTAGAATTATATAAAGAAGTTGTCGATAGAATCCGTTCAAGTGATACAGACGTTATTTTAAATTTAACAACTGGAATGGGCGGAGATCTAGATATTGGTCAGGGAGACAATCCTTTAGAATTTGGACCTATGACAGATATGGCAAATGTCATGGAAAGAATTGCAAATGCTGAACAGTTTTTACCTGAAATTTGTACGTTAGATGCTGGAACTTTAAATTTTGGTGATAGTTCGGTTATTACAGTTAATACACCAAATGATTTAAGAAAAGCTGCAAAAAAATTAAAAGAAATAGGTGTTAAACCAGAAATAGAAGCATTTGATTTAGGAAACATGTGGTTTGGTGCTCAGTTATATAAGGAAGGATTGTTAAGTGATCCACCAATGTTTCAAATGTGTTTAGGAATTCCATGGGGAGCACCTGCAACCACATTAGCCATGCAAGCAATGAAAGACATTATGCCAAAAGAGGGTGTTTGGTCCGGTTTTGCAATTTCAAAAAATGAAATGCCATTTGTTGCTCAAACAGTTTTAATGGGAGGCAATCCAAGAGTTGGATTAGAAGATAATTTATATTTATCAAAAGGAAAACTTGCTACCAACGCTCAACTAGTTGAAAAAGCTATAAGAATTGTAGATGAGATTGGGTATTCACCCATGACACCTGCAGA
Organism: Candidatus Pelagibacter sp. HIMB1623; assembly: GCF_052047695.1. Taxonomy (NCBI): domain Bacteria; kingdom Pseudomonadati; phylum Pseudomonadota; class Alphaproteobacteria; order Candidatus Pelagibacterales; family Candidatus Pelagibacteraceae; genus Candidatus Pelagibacter; species Candidatus Pelagibacter sp. HIMB1623. The sequence goes on along the minus strand of NZ_JBNAJN010000012.1, from coordinate 161,750 downwards.
AACTAGAGAAAAGTTAAAACTTGTTAAACACAAGTAATGTCAAAAATAAATAAAGTAGCAGTAATAGGCACAGGAGTAATTGGAGCAGGATGGATTATTCGTTGCTTAGCACATAACAAAATTGTTTATGCTTTTGATAAAGATATAAAATTAAAAAAAAATTTAATCTTTGAAATAAAAAGAACTTGGCCTTCTGTAAAAAAATTATTTAATAAAAAAAAATTAAATTTAAAAAATTTTCATTTTTTCACTTCTATTGAAGAAACATTAAAGAACGCAGATTTCATCCAAGAATGTGCCACAGAAAACTACTCTTTAAAAACAAAATTAATGAATATTATTGGAAAATATGCAAAACCAAATTCTATAATTTCTTCAAGTTCATCAGGTTTGTTGCCAACAAGAATATATTCAAAATGTAAAAATCCACAAAGAGGTTTGATAGGACATCCTTTTAACCCAGTATATCTTTTGCCTGCAGTAGAAATTGTACCTGGAAAAAAAACTTCAAAAAAAAACTTAAATATTGCTAAAGCTTTTTACAAATCAATTTCAATGAATCCAATTATGGTGAAAAGTGAATTACCTGGATATTTATCAGATCGATTACAGGAAGCATTATGGAGAGAAGGTTTACATATTATTAATGAAGGATATGCAACTACAGAGGAATTAGACAGAGCAATTGAAGATGGGCCTGGTTTGAGATGGTCTTTAATGGGAACATTTTTAACCTTTCATCTTGCGGGAGGTAAGGCAGGCATGAAGCATATGTTAGAACAGTTTGGACCTGCACTAAAACTACCTTGGACAAAATTAAAGGCACCAAAACTTACAAAAAAATTATCATCAAGGCTGATTTCAGGGACAGCAAAACAAGCAAAAGGTAAATCAATTGTAAAGATTTCAAATATTAGAGATCAGTATTTAGTTGATCTTCAAAAGTTAAGAAAAAAATACGAAAAAAAGTTAAGAAATTAATGAAAAAGACTTTAACTGCTAGTTGTTTGTGCAAAGGGGTTAAATTTAAAACAAGCGGTGAGCATAGAAATGTTTCAAATTGTCATTGTATTCAATGTAGAAAGACTCATGGCATATACGGCGCATATTCAAATGTTAAAGATGAGGACATTAGTTTTATAAATAAAAAAACTCTTCGTTGGTTTAAATCATCAAAGAATGCAAAAAGAGGATTTTGCAATAAATGTGGTGCAAGTATTTTTTTTAAATTTAAAAAATCAGATAATATTTCTATTGCAGCAGGTATGTTTAATGGAAAAACAGGTCTTAAGACAATTAGAAATATATTTGTAGGAACTAAATCAGATTTTTATAAAATTAATGACAAGCTTCCTAAATTTAAAAGATTTTCCAATTAATCTATTCTTGTAGCATTACCGTCCACACCAATGACTTGGCCAGATATTCTTAATGCCTCATCAGAAATTAAGAAGCTACACATTTTTCCTATGTCTTCTTCATAAATCCAACAATTCATTGATGCCATAGAGACAAACTCTTTCTCGATTTGTTTTTTTGTAATTTTAAGGAATTTTGATTTATCTCTTATAACTCTGACCATACGGTCTCCCTTAATAGTTCCAGGACAAATTGCATTTACTCTAATTTTAAATTTTCCAAGTTCCATTGCTAGTGTTTTGGTTACTCCAATTACTGCCCACTTACTAGCAGCATAAGGAGATCTTAGTGGAAATCCCATAATACCTGCCCCTGATGATAAATTAATTATTGATCCACCTTTATTTTTTTTAAGCATTGGTATTGCTAGTTTAGTAAAATAAAAATGACTTATAACATTTACTTTTAAAGTATTTTCCCAATCTTTTGATTTTAATTTTTCAACAGTTCCAGTTGGACCAGCAATGCCAACATTATTAATTAAGCAATCAATTGTTTTAGTTTTTTTATTTATTTGAGTAAATAATTCTTTAACTTTTTTTTCATCTGAAGCATCACACTCATAAACAAAAAGTTTTTTTTTATTAAGTTTATGTTTTTTTGCTTTCAATAAATGTTTTTTATTAATATCACATATAAATACTATAGCACCTTTATCAAGACATACTTTTGCTGTAGCCCACCCAATACCAGATGCTCCTGCAGAAATAATTATTTTTTTATTCTTTAATGATTGATTAACCATTAATTATGATTTTGTTAAAGACGACTGCAATTCCTTGTTAGATATATAACCTTTAACATTTCCACTTTTGTCAACCACCTCACAGTTTGAATTTGAACAAACTATTTGTGGCAGGAATTCTTCAATAAACTGATCTTCATTTACTTTTATTAAGCTAGATTTATCTATATCATTAGCATTGTTAATATCTTTCATAACGACTTTAGCTTTAATAACTTTTGCTCTATTAACATCTTTTACAAATGCTTTAACATAGTCATCAGCTGGGTTCATTATGATATCTACTGGAGTTCCTACTTGCACTAATTTTCCAGCATTTAGTATACCAATGTGATCACCAAGTCTAAGAGACTCATCCAAGTCGTGTGTAATAAATACAATAGTTTTTTTTAATTCTGATTGAAGATCAAGTAACTGTTTTTGCATGTCACTTCTAATCAAGGGATCTAACGCACTGAAAGCTTCGTCCATAAGCATAATATCACTGTCTGTAGCAAGAGCTCTTGCTAAGCCAACACGTTGCTGCATACCTCCAGATAACTGATTTGGAAATTGATTTTCAAATCCACTTAATCCAACAGCTTCAATTTTTTCCATCGCAACTCTGTCTCTTTCATCTTCAGGTTTTCCTTGCATTTCCAAACCATAACCAACGTTTTGCAAAACTGTTTTATGAGGGAATAATCCAAATCTTTGAAACACCATGCTCATTTTATGTCTTCTAAATTCAATTAGTTGATCTTTATTGAAAGACATGACATTTGTACCCTCAACTAATATCTCCCCATCCGTTGGATCGATTAATCTATTTAGGTGTCTAATTAATGTTGATTTTCCAGAACCAGAAAGACCCATACATACAAATGTTTCTCCCTCTTCAATGTTCAATGAAACATTATCAAGACCAACAGTATGACCAGTTTTTTCTAAAACTTCTTCTTTGTTTGCGCCTTCTTTAACCATTGGCATTACAGATTGAGGATTGTTTCCAAAAATTTTGTAAACATTTTTTATTTCTATTTTAGACATTATTTACCTTTCTTTTTTTCTGGAGCACGTCTCTCTTGTAATGTTTCTCCGTAAGATTGTGTTATTCTATCAAGAACAATTGCTAAAAGCACTATCGCAATTCCTGCCTCTGCAGCTCTACCAACGTTTAACTGCTGTAAACCCAGAAGTACTTCGTCACCTAAACCTCTTGTTCCTATCATCGATGCAATAACAACCATTGATAAGGCCATCATTGTACATTGGTTTATTCCTTGCATAATATTTGGTAAAGCAAGAGGCATTTGAACACCCCATAATTTTTGTTTTTTACTTGCTCCAAAAGCATCTGCTGCTTCTATTACTTCTTTATCGACCAGCCTTATACCTAGATCAGTAAGTCTTACTAAAGGAGGCACAGCATAAATAAAAGTAGCAATAATTGCTGGAACTGCTCCTAAACCAAACAACATTATTCCAGGAATTAAATATACAAATGCAGGTATAGTCTGCATCAAGTCAAGAATAGGAAGAATTTTATTTCTTATTCTCTCAGCTCTAGACATAAGTATTCCTATAGGCATACCAAAAACTAAACATAAAAAGATGCTAATCAGCATAATAGCTGTTGTCTCAATTGCTTTTTGCCAAAAAATTGGATGTAAAAATCCAATAAAGAAAGTACAGAAACCAACAAAAACAGTTGTCTTTATTTTTCTACCACTTGCAAAATATGCAATTGCAGTAACTCCCAAAACTACAGTAGGCCATGGAGCTAAAATTAAAAAATTTTTAAGCGCAACCAACATAGCTAATAAAAAGTTATTAATAGCTTCAAATATAAAACCATATGTTTCATTTAGTTTTTTAAAACCAATATTTATCCACTTCATTAAAGGAAGGTCTAACCACTTTGGCCATTTTTGAAGCCATGAAAAATCATTTAGCAATTCACCTATGTTGTCTGGTTTTCTTTTGGATGAGCTATAACTAATAATTAATAGCCATACAAAAAATAACAGTAGACCAATATTGAAAAATAAATTTTTATTTTTTTTTATTTCCATAAGATGAATTTGTTCAAATTATTGAAAGAGCCCTCAAAAAGGGCTCTTTCAAATTTAATTAAAGACTACAACGCAGCAGTAACTTTAGAAGCTACATCAGCTGGAACCCAGCTTTTCCACATTGTTTCAGTTTTTAAAAACTCCTTAGCAGTTAATTCCATGTCACCATCTGACTCATCTTCGTAGAAAGCTAACATTTTGTTAACTGTAGCTGTTGGAATTGTATATTTCTCTAAAAATGCAGTTTCAGCTGGATGAGCTTTTGCCCAATCAGTTAAAACAGATTTAGTTAAAGCCATATCTCTATATTCACAAGCACAGCTAGGTTTATAAACATCTGGACCATTTGCTTTGATATCTTCAACAACTGCAGACATTCTGTTCCAACAATCTGAATCAAAAGCAGGTTCACTTAATCTAACAAGATCAACTTTTCCCATTAAACCAGTTGGTGCCCAGTAGTAAGTGAAAATAGGTTTTTTCTTTGCAAAAGCACCTGCGATAGCAGCGTCTAAAGCTCCTCCAGAACCTGGGTCAAAGTTAGTGTAGAATTCATCTAAACCATATTCTTTTTGTTTAACCATGTTAACCGTGTAACAAGTCCAACCAGAAATACAGCTAGTCATTCTTCCTTTAGATGGATCTTCTGGATCTTTAAATAGCGCAGCTATTTTTGGATCTTTCATATCTTCTACAGATTTTAAATTGTATTTATCAGCTGTTGCCTTATCAACGTAAAAAGCTTGTTGCGAGTCTGGTGTGTTCACTCCAATATTTTTAATAGTACCAGCTTTTTCGTGTGGCTCGTAGTTAGCTATGATATTGTCATACCAAACTTCAGTAATGACATCTAACTGCTTGTCATAATGTGCAGCCATAATTGGTGTAGTACTTCCTTTCGTTACTGAAACTTCGCAGTCATATCCTTTTTCTAGAATAAACTGTGTAATCGCAGTATGAATATTTGCACTACTCCAGTCAAAGTCCCCCAATCTTGCTTTACAATCACCAGCATTTGCAGTTGTAGAAATTAAAGATGATAAAAAGAAAATTGAGATAGTTAATTTTTTAAAAAACTTCATTTAATTATCTCCTTAAGGTTAAGTTTTAATTAAGAGATTTAATAATGAATGAGGATAAAAAACAAGCTTTGAATTAATAATACAACTATAAATTGAGTTGATTTGAATACTCTTTTAGATAATTATTAAGTATGAACTCTATTTCTAAATTAGAAAAAAATTCAACATATTTAAAAGTCATTTGGAATGATGGTGAAGAGAGTAAATTTAATTATTTATGGTTAAGAGACAATTGCCCGACTGCTCATGATAAAGATTCGAGACATCGAATGTTTAATATCTTGAAAGTTTCCAAAGACATTAATCCAAAAAATTATTCTGTAAAAGAAGATGGTAAACTTGAAATAGAGTGGAGTGAAGGAGATCATACAAGTTATTATGATCCTAATTGGCTTAGAGAAAATTGTTATACCATAAAAAATAAACAAAAATATGTTTCTCCTTATAAGTTATGGGATAGTTCATTACAAAAAAATTTAAAATCAATTCAAATCGATCACGATGAAATTATAAATTCAGACGAAGGTTTGGTTAAGTGGCTAGAACTTTTGCACTACACAGGTATAGCTATAGTCAAAAATGCACCAATAGAAAAAAATTCTGCATTAAAAGTTTTAAATCGTATTAGTCATACTCGAGAGACTTTTTTTAATACTCCTTTCGAAGTAATTAATATTCCAAAACCTAATAATTCAGCATATACCGCGCATGCTTTGAGAAATCATATGGATTTACCATGGTTTGAAAATCCTCCTGGATATCAATTTTTACACTGCTTAATAAATTCAGCGAGAGGAGGCGACTCATCAGCGGTAGATGCATTTGCTGTAGCAGATTATTTAAGAAATAATGAAAAAGATACTTTTGATATATTAGTAAATACTCCATTAAAATTCAGAGACAAAGATTATACTCAAGAAGCTATAAGAAGTGTTTATGGTACAGCAATATCACTCACTAAAGACGGAGATTATAATGATATTCGATATAGTATTGCAACACTAGATGCCCTTGATTGTCATCCAGATATAATGGACTCAGTTTATAAAGCTCATCATCGATTTGGAAATTTGTTACATGATTCTAAATTTCAAATAAATTTTAGATTAGAGCCGGGTGATATATTTTCATTTAATAATAGAAGATTGCTTCATGGAAGAACAGAGTTTGATCCAAATTCAGGACACAGGCATTTACAAGGTTACTATATGGATAGGGATGAAATAGTTGGTCGATTAAGATATTTAAAAAATAATTAAACCTGAAGTAGAAATTAATATCTTATTTGTCTCAATTTGAATAACTTCAAATTAAATTTGGAATTTTTTTAAATTTTTTTGTAATCTTCACAAAAATTAACAAGAGGGAAAAAATGAATATCAAAAAACTATTTATTCAATTTAGTATTTTCCTAATGCTTTCTACTACTTCTGTGTTTGCAAAAACACAAATTGAGTGGTGGCATGCATTTGGAGGAAGACTAGGAGAACTTTTAGACGAACAGGTTCAAAAATTTAATGCTAGTCAGAATAACTATGAAGTTGTTCATACTAGAAAAGGAAATTACTCTGAAACACTAAACGCTGGTATTGCAGCTTTTAGAGCAAAACAACAACCTCATTTACTTATGGTTTTTGAAGTTGGAACAGCAACCATGATGGCTGCAAAAGGTGCGATTAAACCAGTTTACGAAGTAATGGCTGAGTCTGGTTTAGGTTTTAATCCTGATGCATACATTCCACCTGTTAAAGGATACTACACCACAACAGATGGTAAAATGCTTTCATTACCATACAACTCTTCAACTCCAGTTTTATGGGTTAATAGAGATTTGATGAAAAAAGCAGGATTAGATCCAAACATGAGTCTTGCTACTTGGTCAGATGTTGGTATGGCATTAGATAAAGCGAAATCTGCAGGAACTTCTTGTGGTCTTACTACTGCTTGGCAAAGTTGGATTCATTTAGAAAACTTTTCTGCTTACCACAATGTTCCTTTTGCAAGTAAAGCAAATGGATTTGCAGGTTTAGACACTTCTCTATCATTTAATAGTGCATTACACGTTAAGCACTTAGAAATGATGGGTAACTGGGCCAAAGATGGCAAATTCTTTTATGCTGGAAGAAGAAACGAAGGTGGAGCAAACTTTAGAGCGGGTGAGTGTATGTTCTTTACAGAAAGTTCTGCTGGATATGCTGGCATAAAAAAAGAAGCTAAGTTTGATTTTGAAATTAGACCTTTACCTTATCACGCAGGAACAAAAGCTCCTCAGAATACTATCATTGGAGGATCTTCATTATGGGTAATGTCTGGTCACTCTGCAGACGAGTATAAAGGTGTAGCAGCTTTTATTAATTTCCTATCAGGAACTGATATTCAAGCTAAATGGCACCAAGATACTGGTTATTTGCCAATCACAATTGCAGCAAGTGAAAAGACAGCTGCAGATGGTTTTTACAATGCAAATCCTGGTACGGATATTGCTGGAAAACAAATGATGGCAAAAGCACCAACTGATAACTCAAAAGGTTTAAGACTTGGTTCTTTTGATCAAATCAGAGGTATTATCGATGAAGAGTTAGAAGCAATTTGGACTGGTAGCAAATCAGCTCAAGTGGCTATGGATAGTGCTGTTAAAAGAGGAGATGCTCTTTTAAGAAGATTTGAAAAAGCTAATAAGTAATTAGTTTATTCTATCTGGGGGTTATCCAACCCCCAGATTTTTCATATGGAAAAAAAAGTTTTTTTTAGAGGATGGTTGTTACCTTTATTATTAATTTCACCACAATTAATAATTTCTATAATATTTTTTTTCTATCCTGCGGGGCAGGCTATTTCAAATTCATTATATCTACCTGATCCATTTGGATTAAGTTCAGAATTTGTTGGAATAGAAAATTTTTTATTTTTATTTGGTGACAGTTATTATTTATCCAGTTTTGTAACTACAATTTTCTTTTCCACAAGTGTCTCTGTTCTATCAATGGGACTAGGTTTGTACTTTGCTTTACTGGCTGATCGAATTTTTAGAGGAGCAGGAATTTACAAAACACTTTTAATTTGGCCATACGCAGTAGCTCCTGCTGTTGCAGGTGTGTTGTGGATGTTTTTATTTTCAAGTAGAGTTGGTGTTGTCTCTTGGTATTTAGGTTTATTGGGTTACGATTGGAACCATGCTTTAAATAGCGAAGAGGCAATGGGATTAGTTGTATTAGCTTCGACATGGGGAAGAATAAGCTATAATTTTCTGTTCTTTCTTGCAGGATTACAGGCAATTCCAAAATCAATCATAGAAGCAGCAGCAATTGATGGAGCCAGTTTTTGGAAAAGATTTAGAACAATAGTGTTTCCTTTGTTATCACCAATTACGTTTTTTTTATTAGTTGTTAACATCGTTTATGCCTTTTTTGAAACATTTGGTGTAATTCACACAATTACATCTGGGGGACCTGAACAATCAACTACAACTTTAGTTTATAAAGTTTATTCAGATGGTTTTGTTGGTCAAGATTTAGGATCTAGTGCAGCACAATCTGTTATCTTATTAGTAGTTGTTGGTTTGTTAACTGTTATTCAGTTTAAATACATAGAAAGAAAAGTTCATTACTGATGATTGAAAGAAATAAAAAAGGATATTTTATGTCTCATCTAGGTTTGATTATAGGAATTGCTTTTATTTTCTTTCCAGTTTGGCTAACTTTTGTTGCTTCGACAGTTACTCAACAGGATATCATTCAGCCACCACTTCCACTTTTACCTGGGTCTCACTTTATTGAAAATTATACCTATGCTTTAACTGAGAAATCAGCAGAAGGATATGAAAAAAATATTCCAGTTTTAAGAATGTTGTTTAATTCAGCGGTAATGGCGCTTGGAATTACTATAGGAAAAATTACAATTTCTTTACTCTCAGCATTTGCAATAGTTTATTTTAGATTTCCTGGGAGAAAATTTTTCTTTTGGTTAATTTTTTTAACATTGATGCTACCTGTAGAAGTAAGGATCGTGCCTACGTATGAGATTGCAGCGAAATTGAATCTATTAAATAGTTATGCAGGATTAATATTTCCATTAATAGCATCAGCTACAGCGACTTTTTTATTTAGACAATTTTTCATGACCATACCAAACGAGATGGTTGAAGCTGCTAGAATGGATGGAGCGAAACCTATGAAATTTTTCATGGATATCTTAGTACCTATAAGTAGAACAAATATTGCAGCTTTATTTGTTATTTTATTTATATATGGATGGAACCAGTATTTATGGCCTCTATTGATGACAACTGATCCAAATATGAATACGATTGTGATGGGTATTAATCAAATGATACCAGGTGGTGACGACTTTGGCCATTGGCCAACAATCATGGCAACCTCAATTCTGGCAATGGTACCTCCAGTTTTAATAGTTATAACTATGCAAAGATTCTTTGTTAAAGGTTTATTAGAAAGTGAAAAATAAAAGATATGGCTAAGATAAATTTACAAAATATAAAAAAATCATATGGGGAGAACAATGTCATTCATGATTTAAGTGTTGATATTAAAGATGGAGAATTGATAGTTATAGTTGGGCCATCAGGATGTGGGAAATCAACTCTATTAAGAATGATTGCTGGCCTAGAAGAGATCAACAGTGGGGAAATAATAATTAATGAAAAAAGAATGAATGATCTTGAGCCAATGGATAGAAATATTGCAATGGTTTTTCAAAATTATGCACTTTACCCTCATATGACAGTCTTTGAAAATATGTCTTATGGTTTAAAAATTCAAAAAACACCCAAAGATGAAATTATATCAAGAGTAAATGAGGCTGCTGAAATTTTGGAACTAAGCGAATTATTAGATAGAAAACCTAATCAATTGTCTGGTGGCCAACGACAGAGGGTTGCAATGGGTAGAGCAATTGTCAGAAAGCCCGATGTATTTTTATTTGATGAACCATTATCTAATTTGGATGCAAAGTTAAGGGTTCAAATGAGATTAGAAATCAAAAAATTACAAAGAAAATTAAATGTCACATCTCTATATGTTACTCATGATCAAGTAGAAGCAATGACTTTAGCAGATAAAATGATTGTAATGAACGAGGGTAACGTGGAACACATCGGAACACCGCTTGATGTTTATCAACAGCCTGAAACTTTGTTTACTGCACAATTTATTGGTAGCCCAGCGATGAATATTTTAAATGGTAGAATGGATGGAAATGAAATTAAATTTGCAAATTTTAAAACTTCATCTGCAATTTCTTTTAATGGGGATGTTTATTTTGGTATTAGACCTGAGCACTTAACAATAGATAAAGGGGGGTCAATTAAGGTACATGTAGAATTTATTGAATTAATTGGGTCCAATACTCTAATTCATTGCAGGATACAATCGTCAAATGAAATAATTGTTGTAAGTGTACCTGGAATAGTAGAAGAAAATTTATCCCAAAAAGAAATAAATTTAAATTTTGATCAATCAAAAATTCATTTATTTGATCAAAAAAATAATATGAGGATCAATCAAAATTGATATTATCAAAACCCAATTATATTAAAATTTATGGTCACAGAGGCGCGAGAGGAGATATGCCAGAAAACACTTTATCTGGTTTTAAATATATTTTTGACTCCAATGTTTTAGCATTTGAAACAGATATATTAATATCAAAAGACAAAATTCCAGTTATCACTCACGATTTTTATCTAAACCCAGATTTAACTAAAGACAGTAATGGAAATTGGATAGAAAAAAATAACATCAAAATTTATGATTTAAAATATGAAGAATTGAAAAAATATGAAGTAGGAAAATTAAATAAATCAACAAGTTATGGCAAAAGATTTAAAGATCAAAAAAGTGTTGATAATCAAAAAATAATTAAATTAGAGGAATTGTTTGAGCTAGTTGAGAAATTTCCAAAAGAAGATTTTTTTATAAATTTAGAAATTAAATCAACACCATTAGAAGAAGGTCTGACACCAAATCCTAAAGAAATGGTAAGTATTGTTAAGAAAGAAATATTAAAATCTAAATATTTAGATAAAATTTTAATTTCTTCCTTTGATTGGAGAATTTTATCTGAATGCAAAAAACAGTTACCTGATACATTAAGAGGCTATCTTAGTTTCCAACAAGACTTAGGTTCTTCCAAAAAAACTATTTATGAAGGCTCTCCTTGGATGAACACAGATGAAGAGTTTAACATGTTTGAATTACCAAAATTGATTAAGAAATTAGATGGTCATGTTTGGTGTGCATTTCATAGAGATATAACTAAACAAAATGTATCTCTGGCCCATGATCTTGGATTAGGTGTTAACGTTTGGACCGTAAATAGTGAAAGAGATATGATTAAGATGATAAAATATGGTGTGGACGGAATTATAACAGATTATCCAAATAGACTTAAAAAAGTTTGCGATACAAATAATGTTAAGTGGTTTTAGATTTATTTCCAGCCTGTAACAGTTTTTACTTCTAAATATTCTTCAAGCCCCCAAACTCCACCTTCTCTTCCATTTCCAGATTGCCTGTAACCTCCAAAAGGTGTTCCTGCATCAGCAGCATTACCATTTATATAAACACAACCTGATCTTAATTTTTTTGCAACTCTATGAGCTTTTTCTCTGTCCTCGGTTTGTAAATAATTTCCTAAACCATAAGAAGTATCATTCACAATTTTTATAGCTTCATCTTCAGTTTCAAATGGAATAATGGATAAAACAGGACCAAAAATTTCGTCTTTTGCTATTCTCATTTCATTTGTAACATCTGTAAAAATGGTTGGTTTGATAAAGTAACCTTTGTTTAATCCATTTGGTAGTTCAGGACCTCCTGCAGCTAAGGTTGCTCCTTCTTTTATTCCACTTTCAATTAAATTTATAATTTTATCATACTGAGTTTTTGAAATAACAGGTCCAATGTGATCTCCTTTTTTAGAGGCTTGATCTACTTTAATTTTATTTGCTTCATCAACCGCTTCATCTACAGCTCTTTGATAAATTGATTTTTCAACTAACATTCTTGTAGGAGCATCACAGGATTGACCTGAGTTACTCATTACATTTCTGATACCATCTCGAACTGCATTTTTATAACTATCGGCAAATACTATATTTCCACCTTTGCCTCCAAGCTCAAGACAAACTCTTTTTATTGTTTCAGCTGCATTTTTTGAAATTAATCTCCCAGCCCTTGTCGATCCAGTAAATGAAACCATATCAATATCAGGATGACTTGAAATTTGAGTTCCAACTCCAGCACCATCGCCATTAACTAAATTAAAAACACCTTTTGGAAAACCAACTTCATCTATCATTTCAGCAAATAACATTCCAGATATAGGTGCTATTTCAGATGGTTTTAAAATCATCGTACATCCTGTTGCTAATGCAGGTACTACTTTTAGAGCTATTTGATTTATAGGCCAGTTCCATGGAGTTATTAATCCACAAACACCAATCGGTTCATAATAAATATGGTTGTTTGATTTTTCATCAAAGTGCTCATCAAATTCAAATTCTTTTAACCTAATTATAAAATCTTCCAAGTGAGCTTGTCCCGATGCAGTTTGTACATCTGTAGCCCAATCCATAGGAGCACCCATTTCTAAAGAAATAGCTTCAGCCATTTCACCAAATCTTCTTTTGTAAACAGCTAATAATTTTTCTAGTAAATCTAATCTTTCTTCTTTACTAGTTTCTTTAAAGCTCTCAAATGCAGTTTTTGCAGCTTTTACAGCATTATCCGTATCTTCTTTTGAACCTAATGAAATAATTGCGCAAGGATCTTCGTTACATGGGTTAATTACTTCAAAGTCGTTTTTTTTAACAGGATCAATCCATTTACCATTTATATAAAATTTTCTTTTATCTAACATGATTTTATTTTAGCATAATATTTAAATTTCATATCCTTTTTCCTCAGGTTCATTATCAATTAATTCCTCTGGAAAACCATCTGCTCTAAATTCAATATTATTTAAATCTTCCATTCTCTTTACGATCATTGAAGACCATGCTCTAGAGCCATATTTTTTTTGTCCATCTTTAAATATCTCAACTATTTTTGGAGATATCTCCAGGGGAGCATTTAACTTTCTAGCCAAATCATCAAATAAACCTGTGTCTTTTAAAACTAAATCCATAGTAAAATTTATATTATAAGAACCATTTAAAATTACCTGACTTTCTGTTTCGTGAACAAATGAATTTCCTGATGATGCAGCAATACCTTTAAATGTTTTTTTAAGATCTAGGTTAGATTTTTTAGCCACAGTCCAAGCTTCTCCTAAAGCTACCAAATGTACAGAAGCTAAATAATTTGTAATCACCTTAAGAGTACTTGCTGTACCTAGCTCACCAGTATGTAACACTTTTCTTCCCATTACTGTTAAAACAGGCAAAATTTTTTCAAATGCTTTTCTCTCACCACCTACAAAAATTGCAATATTTCCTGTGGCAGCTCTATGACAACCGCCGCTTACTGGACCATCTAAAGGTACTGCATTTTTTGCAATTACTTTTTTACCAATTCTTTTTACCTCAGCCTCATCAGTAGTACTCATTTCAAGCCATATTTTATTTTGAGAAAGACCTTCAAGTACTCCGTTTTCAGCTTCCATCACTTCTGCGCTTACCTTTAAAGATGGTAGAGAAGTAATTATAAGATCAACTTGTTCCGCAAGTTCTTTTCCAGAGTTTGCAATTTTTGCACCTAAATTTTTAAATTGATCTGTTAAATTTTGATCTATATCTCTTACAGTTAAATCAAATCCATTTCTCAATAAACTTCCTGCAAGTTTAGCACCTACATTTCCTAGACCAATAAAACCTATCTTCATTAATTTACCTCTTCTTTTTTATTTTTTGTAAAGACTATCAGTATCACACCAACTATTATTATTGCTCCACCAATGAATAATTCTTTCGTAGGTTCTTCTCCTAAAAGAAAAATTGCAGCCAATAATCCTGTTGGAGGAATTCCCATGGTTACAATAGGCAGAACTTTATAAATTGGATTATTTTTTATGACATAATAAAAGCAACCATATGTAACTGGCTGCATTATAAAACCAATGTAAATTGCAATTATCCAATGATCAATTTTTGCATTAGTAATATAATTTATAGTATTTCCATCAATGATTGCCGACAATAATATTAAAATTGGACCAGAAAATAATGCCATCCAAGCAACCAATGCTAAAGGATTTATTTCTTTACTCAAAGGTTTCACCATTACTTGCCCAAGAGCCCAAATAGCAGAGCCTAATATCGTCAATCCTATACCAATAATTTTTCCATCTAAATTTGGTGAGCCAGTTAAAACATAAACACCGATAAACGCTATACCAATACCAATTAATGCTCTAACTGTTGGTTTCTCTTTAAGCATAAAATATGCAAAAATAACTCCAAACGGCACTTCCATTTGAACCAATAAAACTGCAGATGATGCATCAATTAAATCTAATCCAGAATAAGTAATGCTGTACTGCAAAGTATTAGCTATCAAAGAAGCTATGAAGATTTTTAGCAAGTAACCTCTAGGTATTGGAAACCACCATATTAAAATTGATGCCGCAAAGATAAATCTCAAACCCATTAATAAAATTGGAGGAAAAGATTCAAATGCTGGTTTAGCAATGACAAATCCAAAGCCTAAAAAAATCGGAACCAATGATGCAATGAAGGTATCTTTTAAATTCATGTCGTAAATTTAATATTAATGATTATTAAAGAACTTCTGATATATTCATCTTTTAAAATATGAATTCAACAAAAATAGATCCAAAATATATTAGCAAATCAAACCCAAGAGTTGGCTTAATAGCTCTTGCAAGCGACTTTATGATTGAGAGAGATTTCATTAATGTCATAAAAGACAGGGAAATTGATTTTTTTGTTAACCGTATTGAGTGTTACAATCCTTTAACTAGAGAAAATCTAATTAAAATGTCTAATAAAGTAACTGAGGTTGCAAAAGATATTTTACCAGACCAAGATATAGATTGTGTGGTTTATGGCTGTACTTCTGGAACCATTGCAGCTGGATATAATTCTATTGAACAAAAAGTTAAAGCAGCAAAACCAATGGCTGATGTTACAACGCCTAGCACTGCAGCAATTAAAGCTTTAAAAAAATTAAATATAAGTAAAATTTCATTGTTTACTCCTTATAGCAAAAAACTAAATGATGAGGTTTTAGAATATTTTAAAACTGAGGGATTTGAAATTACTTCTAATTCTTACTTTGATATCGAAGCTGATTATGACATTGGTAAAGTAGATCAAGATTATTTATATGAAGTGTTATCTAAAATTGATTTAAATGGGGCAGGGGCTTTATTTGTTTCATGTACAGCACTACCTGTATTACCAATTATTGATAAACTTGAGAAAAAATTAAACACCGTAGTTTTATCTAGTAATCAAGCATTAATTTGGGATACACTTGTAAAAATAAATAAAAATAACTCTGTTGAGGGATTTGGAAAACTATTTGAGGCAAACTAATGTCATTTACTAAAGAAGAATACAAACAAAGGTTAAAAAAAGTTCAAAAAATGATGCAAGAAAAAGGCATCGAACTTTTAATTTCTCATGACACTAATAATTTATATTATCTAACTGGTTATGACGCTTGGTCATTCTATTATGCTCAATGCGCTATTGTTCATGTAAATTCTGATGAGCCATTATGTTTTGTTAGAGCTCAAGATGCAGGAGGAGCTTATATAAAAACTTATTTAAAAGATGAAAATATTTTAGTGTATGATGAAGAATACATTCATACTTGGCCAAAACATCCTTACGATAGATTAGTTGAAATAATTAAAGAAAGAAAATGGGATAATTTATCAATTGGGTTAGAGATGGATGCTCACTATTTTACAGCTTTTTGTTATGAAAAAATAAAACAAGGTTTGCCAAATGCTAAAATTAAAGACAGTGATCGATTGGTGAATTGGGCAAGATTTACAAAATCTGATGCAGAAATAAATTATATGAAATCTGCAGCAAAAATTTCAGAACAAGGAATGAAAACTGCAATGGAAGTTATTAAACCTGGTGTAAGGCAGTGTGATGCAGTTGGTGAAATTCAAAAAGCACTTTTTTATGGGACAGAAGAATTTGGTGGTGAATATGCAAGTATTGCAACTTTACTACCCACAGGAAAAGGGACTTCTGCTTCTCATTTAACAGCAACTCAAGATAAATTTGTTGAGGGAGAAGCAACAATTATTGAGCTTTCTGGAGTTTATAAAAGATATCACGCTCCTATGGCTAGAACAGTACTACTTGGAGAGCCTAATCAGCAAAAAATTGATACGATGAATAAAACTATTGAAGCATTAAACTCTGGTATTAGTGCAATTAAAGCAGGAAATACTGTAGATGATGTTGCTCAAGCTTTTTGGAAAATACTCGATAAATATGGTATCGAAAAAAGATCAAGAACTGGTTATTCAATAGGGATTGGTTACCCTCCTGATTGGGGTGAGCATACTCTTAATATATATAAAGGAGATAAGACAGTTCTTGAGCCTAATGTTTGTTTTCATATGATTGCTGTGATGCAATTTGGTGATTGGGGTGTTGAGGCGTCTGAGGCTATTAGGGTTACAGAAAGCGGATCAGAGTTATTTTGTAATTTTCCAAAAGAGCTTCATATCAAGAGTTAATTTACTATTGAAATCTACTTTCACAAATGTTTAATAATCAATTTTATGTCTAAAAATCCAGAATTTGTAAAATTTGATAAAGTAGATAAAAGTTATGATGGGAAAGTACTCGTCGTTAAAGATCTTCAATTAGATATTGCTGAAGGTGAATTTATAACAATGCTTGGACCATCTGGTTCAGGTAAAACAACTTGCCTAATGATGTTAGCTGGATTTGAAACTCCAACTAATGGAGAAATTTTATTAGACGGAAATATTATTTCAAATATTCCACCTCACAAAAGAGG
Source organism: Candidatus Pelagibacter sp. HIMB1623 (assembly GCF_052047695.1). NCBI lineage: Bacteria > Pseudomonadati > Pseudomonadota > Alphaproteobacteria > Candidatus Pelagibacterales > Candidatus Pelagibacteraceae > Candidatus Pelagibacter > Candidatus Pelagibacter sp. HIMB1623. The sequence continues at coordinate 144,478 of NZ_JBNAJN010000012.1, read as the reverse complement.
AATTGGAATGGTGTTCCAAAATTATGCACTGTTTCCACACATGACAGTTTACGAAAATTTAGCTTTTCCTTTAAGAGTAAGAAAAGTTGAAAAAGATGAAATTGATAAAAAAGTAGACAAAGCTTTATCAATGGTTTCTTTAAATGGATTTGAATCTAGAATGCCAGCACAACTTTCTGGAGGACAACAACAAAGGGTTGCTGTTGCAAGAGCACTTGTTTTTGATCCAGCAGTTGTCTTGATGGATGAACCACTTGGGGCATTAGATAAAAATTTAAGAGAGAGCATGCAGTATGAAATTAAACATATTCATGAAAGTATTGGTGTAACAGTTGTTTATGTAACTCATGATCAAAGTGAAGCTCTTACTATGTCAAACAGAATAGCTGTATTTAACGATGGTAAAGTTCAACAGTTATCTGATCCAGCAGAACTATATGAGAAACCAGTAAACTCTTTCGTTGCAGAATTTATTGGTGAAAATAATACTTTTAATGGTGAAGTGTCTGATATTGATAAAGATAAATGTAAAGTTAAATTAGGTAATGCAGAAATTTTAGCTAATCCTATTTCGGTAAAATCAAAAGGTGAAAAAACTACAGTATCTTTAAGACCAGAAAGAGCTTTAATAAATCCAACTGACAAAATGGATAATATGTTTACTGGAAAAATTGAAGAAGTTATTTACCATGGTGACCACACACGAGTTAGACTGGACTTACTTGGTAGTTCTGAGTTTATTTTAAAAGTACCAAATAGTACCTCAAATCTTGAGCTAAAAGTTAAAGAAGATATCAATATTGGTTGGAACAGTGTTGATGCTAGAGCTTTAGATCCAAAATAATTTCATTTAAAAATCCAAATCATTATAAGATAAAATGAGCTGTTGACTTCACTTGCTCATTTTGGTGTACTTTCATTATATAAATTAATTTATATTAACGTTTAAACGGAGGAATAATGAAAAAATTAAGTAAATTATTACTTGCTCTTTCTTTTGCTCTTTCAATAACTTCATCAGCATTTGCAGTTACTGTTGCATCTTGGGGTGGAGCTTATACAGAGTCTCAAAAGTTAGGGTATGGTGATCCAACTGCTAAGGCACTTGGAGTAGAAATCAACTGGGTTGACTACTCTGGTGGTTTATCAGAAATCAAAGCACAAAAAGAAGCGGGTGCGATCACTTGGGATATCATCGATCTTTTTGCATTCGATACAATTAACGGATGTGATGAAGGTTTATTTGTTAAATTTGATTTTGACAAAGACTTCCCAGCTGCACCAGATGGAACTCCTGCAAGTGAAGATTTCTTCACAGGAATGCCAAGTGAATGTGCTGTAGGAAACATCTTATATTCTTGGAACTATGCGTTTGATACAAGAGCATTTGGTGGTAAAGAGCCTAAAACAATCAAAGACTTCTTTAACACTAAAAAATTCCCAGGAAAAAGAGCAATCTACACAAGTGCTTTAACTAACCTTGAAATCGCTTTAGCTGCTGATGGAGTTAAAATGGGTCAAGGTGGTGATAGACTTTATAGATTTATGGAAGAAAAAGATGGATACATCGATAGAGCAATGAACAAAATAAAAGCACTTTGTGAAGATCCAAATGGAGGATGTGTATTCTGGTCTGCTGGTGCTCAACCACCTGAATTATTAGTTGCAGGTGAAGTTGTTATGGCAACAGGTTGGAATGGAAGATTCTTCAACGCTGAAGTTGGTGAAGGTGCTCCTATTAAACAAGTATGGGATGGTCAAGGTTTAGACTATGAATATTTTGCACTTGTTGATGGTGGTCCTGACCAAGAGAATGCTATGAAAGCTTTAGCTATGATGACTAACACTGAAATGTTAGCTGGAAGTGCTAAGTACATTGCATACGCTCCATGGAGAAAATCTTCTCTTGAAATAATCAAAGCTGGTGAGCCTTGGTATAAAGATGGTAAAACTGAAATGATGCCTCAAATGCCTACAGCTCCTGCTAACACTAAAAATTACTTTTTAGTTGACCCGTTCTTCTGGGCTGATTATGGAACAGAGATTGGTGAAAAATGGGAAGCAATGAAAGCAGGTTTAAATTAAACCTAGTTTTTAATTTAAAAATTATATAATATTTAAGGGCGGTTTTTTTAACCGCCCTTTTTTTATGAGCTCAGAAACTAAAATATTAACTACCGACGGTATACCACTTGAAGTCAGCTTAAAAAAAGCTGAAAGAAAAAACAAAATTAAAGCCTTTCTTCTAGTGGCTCCTCTATTATTATTTTTAGTTATCACTTATATTTTTCCAATTGGAGAAATGTTTACAAGAAGTATTGATGACAAGATGATTACCAATATGCTTCCTAAAACATTTAAAGAAATGGAGAATTGGGATGGAAAAGAATTACCACCCGAAGAAGTTTTTGCTGGTTTCTATTATGATTACAAGACACTTGTTGAAAGACAAGAACATGGAAAACTTGGCCAAAGATTAAATAAAGAAAAAAATGGTTTTAATTCAACAACCAAAAGATTGTTTAGAAATATTAAAAGAAAAAAAATAGATGAAAGCACTAGCATCAAAGAACAGATGATGAAAGTGCATAAAAATTGGGGCAAGGTTGAGTATTGGCAGGCTATAAAAAGAACAGCACCACCTTACACATTAGCTAAATATCTTAAAGGTATGGATATGTATTATGCACCAGATGGAAGCATTGCCCAAGTAGATGAAGATAGAAGGATTCATAGAATTTTGTGGCTGAGAACTCTCGAAATAGCATTCTTTGTAACTTTATTTTGTTTTTTAATGGGATATCCAATTGCTCATTTACTAGCTACATTGCCTATGAAGTACTCAAATCTATTGATGATTTGTGTCCTTCTTCCATTTTGGACTTCACTACTAGTTAGAACTGCAAGCTGGATGATTTTGTTACAACAACAGGGAGTAGTTAATGATTTCTTTGTCATGATAGGATTAGTTGCAGACGATAACAGGCCAGAAATGATGTACAATAAAGTTGGAACTTATGTGGCGATGACACAGATACTGTTACCATTTATGGTTCTTCCACTTTACAGCGTGATGAAAACGATCTCACCAAGCTTAATGAGAGCAGGAAAATCTTTAGGAGGAACTCCCTTCGTTGCGTTTTGGAAAGTTTATTTTCCATTAACTATTCCAGGTATTGGAGCTGGATGTTTGTTGGTATTTATTTTAGCAATTGGATATTACATTACACCAGCATTAGTAGGTGGAGCATCTGGAACATTGATTAGTAACCAGATTGCATTTCATATGAAGCAAACTTTGGATTGGAGTTTTGCATCTGCAATGGGTTTAATGTTGTTAACTGGAGTTTTAGTAATTTACTGGATTTATAACAAATTAGTTGGAGTAGATAATATTAAGTTAGGATAAAAATGGCATTACCAAGTTATACAGAAACACGTTATAGAATTTGGCATTATTTTTATTTAGCCATTTGTGCTTTTGTATTTTTCTTTTTAATTGCACCTTTATTCGTAATATTTCCGTTATCATTTAACGCTGAAGAATTTTTAGTTTTCTCTGAGGGAATGAAAAATCTTGATCCTGATGCCTTTTCTCTAAGATGGTATAAGGATATGGTCTATGGAACCAAAAACCCATGGGGATTGGCTGCAAAAAATAGTTTTATAATCGCGATATTTGCAACAATAGGATCGATAATACTTGGGACTTTAGCTGCTCTTGGTTTGAGTAGTAGGCACATGCCCTATAAAGGAATTATAATGGCTACTCTTATTTCACCTATGATTGTTCCATTAATTATATCAGGTGTTGCAATATTCTTTTTCATGGCAAAAGTTGGTTTAGCAGCAACGCATACAGGAATAGTATTTGCTCATATAATACTAGGAACTCCGTTTGTTGTAATCACTGTAACCGCAACATTATCTGGTTTTGATCATAGTGTAACAAGAGCTGCGGCTAGTTTAGGGAGCAATCCTGTAAACACTTTTATGAAAATTACTCTTCCTTTAATATTACCAGGAGTAATATCAGGAGGTTTATTTGCATTTGTAACTTCATTTGATGAAGTAGTTGTAGTTTTATTTCTTGCAGGTTTAGAAAATACTACTATCCCAGTTCAAATGTGGACTGGTTTAAGAGAACAGTTAAGTCCAACAATTTTAGCTGTTGCAACATGTTTAATTATTCTTTCAACTTTAATCTTGATTAGTGCAGAATTATTAAGAAGAAGATCTGAGAGATTAAGAGGAATAAATCGTTAAATTAAGAAGTTTGAATTATTTTCCTACAAGTTTTTCATAACTTTTAGATAAGTCATTAATTAAATCACATATTTCAAAATTATTATCTAGAATCTTTCCAACGGGTGTTATTTCTGCTGCTGTACCTGTAATAAAACAACCTTTAAAGTGACCTAGTTCATTTGGAGATATTTTTCTCTCATGAACTTTTATATTTTTTGATTTTGCAAGATCAATTACTGTTTTCCTAGTTATACCATCTAAAAAAGAGTCTGGTATTGGTGTGTGTAGCTCATTAATTTTATCTTTAAAAAAAATATTTGCGCTTGTAGCCTCAGCTATATTGCCCTCGTGATCTAACATTAAAGAGTCAGTGTATCCATCTTTTTCTGCCTGATGTTTTGAAAGTGTACAAATCATATATAGGCCAGCTGCTTTACTTTTCCATGGTGATGAATTTTGAGGTGGTCTTTGCCACTTAGATATATTTAATTTTATACCTTTTAATTTTAATTCAGGATTAAAATATGTAGGCCAATCCCATATCGCTATTGCTACATTGATTTTTGTATTCTGTGCTGAAACTCCCATCATTTCACTTCCTCTCCATACAAATGGTCTTATATATCCGTTTTTAATATCTTGATCAGAAACAAGTTTTTTTGTTGCTTCCATAATTTCATTAGATGAATATGGAATTTTCATATCTAGAATTTTTGCAGAATTAAAAAGTCTATCAGTGTGTTCTTTCAATTTAAAAATTTTCTTATTATAAACTCTCAAACCTTCAAAGACTAAACTAGCATAGTGCATTCCATGGCTAATTATGTGAACTCTGGCATCTTGCCATTCACACAGTTCATTATTGAACCAAATTTTTCCTGATCTTTTGTCAAAAGGCAATTGTTGCATAGAAAAATTTATTATATTGATTCAATTATTGTAGCAATACCCATTCCAAGACCTATACATTGAGTAGCTAAAGCAAATTTTTTGTTTTCTCTTCTTAATAGTTGAGCTGCTTTCCCGGTAATTCTTGCACCTGTTGCTCCAAGAGGATGGCCTAACGCTAGTGCTCCACCATCTATGTTAACTTTGTTTGGATCTATTTTTAAATCTTTTATACAAGCCAATGATTGAGATGCAAAAGCTTCATTAAGTTCTACGATATCAATATCTTTGATTGTTAATTTGGCTCTTTCTAATGCTTTTTGTGAAGCTCCAATTGGTCCTAGACCCATGGTGTCAGCTTTACATCCCTGAACAGAGGTTGAAACAATCCTGGCTAAAATTTCTAAATTATTATCTTTAGCATATTGTTCCTCACAAATCAAAGTAGCAGCTGCACCATCTGTCAGTGGTGATGATGTTGCTGCCGTTACAGTTCCATTTTGATCAAACGCTAATTTTAAACTATCCAATTTTTCTTGATTACTATTAGGTCTTATATTGCTATCTTGAGAACAATTCCCTATTGCAACAATTTCATTATTAAAATTACCTTTCGACTGAGCATCAAATGCTTTCTTATGGCTTGATATTGCAAATTCTTGCTGTTCTGTTCTTGATATAGAATATTGTTTGGCTACATTTTCCGCAGTAATACCCATTGAAAAATAAACATTAGGGTTATCTTCTTCTGTATAAGGATATGGCATAGGATCAAAGCCTGTTGTTACTCTAGTCATACTTTCTACCCCACCACATATAAAAACTTTTCCAGATCCCATTGATATTTTTCCTGCAGCTATATGAATAGCTTCCATTGATGATCCACACCACCTATCTACTGTCATTCCTGATGTGTTGATATCCATGTTGGTTAAAAAAGTTACTAATTTTCCAATATTAAAACATTGCTCTCCAGTTTGGAAAGCACAACCAACTACAATGTCTTCAATGTCTTGTTTATTGATTTTAGTTTTTAAGACAAGGTTGTTAATAACTTCAGCAAGCAAATTAACTGGTTTTACATCTACTAATTCACCTTTTCTTGCCATTGTGAAAGGTGATCTTGAGTAACCTGCAATAACTGCTTTTAACATAAGGTTAATATATAGCTATTTAATCTGGAAATGGCAAAGTTGTTATGGTCCCATTTCTTTTTGTGCCATCAAGATTTCGGACAAATATTTTTTCACCTATTTTCCAGTAGTCTTTTAAAATCATAGATAAACCAATATTTTTTTTTATTTTTGGGGAATAAATGCCTGAAGTTATTTGTCCTATTATTTTATCATCTTTGGATAATACTTTTAAGGGCTGACCTATACCAGAACAACGATCTCCATCAAATATGATGCCCCTTATTTTTTGTTTTACTCCTTCATTGTAAATTTTTGTTAAAGCTTGTTTTCCAATAAAATCATGAGAAACATGACCGTTACAATATTTTTCTAAGTTACATTCCAAAGGATTATTTTCATTTGTAAAGTCATTACCATAAGACATAAGTCCTCCTTCAATTCTATCAATTAGATTTGGACAGCCTGGCGAAATATTGTATTTTTTTCCAGCTTCCCAGATTGTATCCCAAAGTTTTTCACCCATTTCTACATTATCAAAATATTTCTCATGTGTTTTGAAATAAATTTCAAACCCATCTTGTTTACTATATCCAGATCTTGCAATAATTTGCTTTGTTCCTTCAAAATCTAAAACTCTGAAATTAAAAAATTTAATTTTTTTTATTTCCTGACCAAATATTGATATCAGTAGTTCCTCAGATTTAGGTCCTTGAATTGCTAATGGATACACATCGGGCTCTTCAATATTTACATCTAAATTCAAACCCAAAGCATATCCTTTTGCCCAAAGCAAAATGTCAGAGTCTGCTATTGATATCCAGAACATATCATCATCTAATTTGAGTAAAACAGGATCATTTATCATTCCTGCATCATCATTAAGCATAGGTATATAAAAACATTTTCCAATTTGCATATTCTTAATGGAACGAGGTGTTAATTTTTGAATAAGCGTAGCTGCATCTGGTCCACTAACTTGAATTTGTCTTTGACAAGAAACGTCCCAAATTTGGACATCCTTACTTAGGTGCCAGTAATCTTCCTCAACAGAATTTTTAAACCTTTTTGGTAAAAGCATATGGTTTACTACAGTAAAATCTGAAACACCATGTTCTTCAACTCGATTAGTATATGGCGTTCTTCTTATTCTTCTAGACATATTCAATTTTAAATTTTTTGACATAAGGAATTAATTATTTAAAATTATTTAGACCACCAAATAGAATATCCATTTGGAGATATAATAATTGGTAAGTGATATTTTTTTTTAGGATTTTCCATTTTAAATTTTACAATAATTTCTGACACAACTTTTTTTTCAGAAAAATAATCTCCAGTTTTGCAAACCATTTCGTATTCACATGCACAGTCATTATTTGAAAGTTCAAAATCTTTTAAAATTCTTCCCCCTTCATCTGTCTCAGTTTCAAAAAAAATTTTTTTTTCACCAGAAGAATTTATTTGATAAATTGTGACTTTAACACCATTTGCATGATTTCCATCAACTGAGTTTAATAAGTGAGACGATATAGTTGCCATTATGTTATTCAATTGAAGCTTTGTCTCTTTTGTCGCTAACTGCAGCCACAATTGGGCTTATAACACCTTTTGCTTTTACGTTGATGCAAGCAGTTTTTCCACTTTCTATTGCTCTTTTTAATGCTGGAGCTAATTGTTCTCTTTTTGTGACTAGCTCTCCATGACCTCCAAATCCTTCAAAAATTTTATGAAAAGGTATATCTCTAAAATCAGTTGCAAAATGTTTTCCACTTTCAAATAATCTTTCTTGTTGTTGAGATATACAATCTAAACCACCATTATTATCAATTACTACCACAATAGGTTTGCTTTCTTGAAAAGCAGCTTCTATTGATAATCCTCCAGATAAAAAAGCTCCATCTCCACTGATTAAAATAACATTTGATTCAGGGTTTATATTTTTTGCAGAAAGCGCGAATGGAACACCAACACCCAACATACTAAATGTACCAGGATGAAGAATTCCACCTATTTTTTTTCCTTTTGATCCAGCAATATTTATTGCAATTTCAGACCAGAAGTGAGTGTTACCTCCATCAATGACTAACCAATCTTTTTCACCAATAGCATCTTGAACATCTAAGGCTAATTGAAGTGGATGCATTTTACCTCCTTTAGCTTCAGCTTCTTTTGTGTCTTTGCTCAAATCATCTAAAGTCTTATCAACCCATTCTTGTTTTTTGGTTCTGTTAAGATCAAACCATTCACTACTTAAAGTCCATTTATTATTTGATTTAAGTTTATTTAATGTGTCAAAAAAAACTCCCGGATCACATAATAAATTTAAATCAGCAGCTCTATTAAGTTCTATTTCTTCATGAGACCCATTAATACATACAAGCTTAGTTGATTTAGGAAAAAGTGGTGGGTTTCCAAAATTCATTTGATTATCTAATCTAGCTCCAATCATTAATACTAAATCAGATTCATGTAATGCAAATTTTGAAGGAGGATATTGGTGAATATCTGCTAAACCCATATAGGCATTAGCCTCTTCTCCAAGTAATTTTTGATGATAAGGAATATTAAATATTGGAATTTTTAAATTATTTCCAGCTTCTTCTAATTTTTTTTCAGAACCAGACCACCAAATTCCATGACCACCTATTAAAACTGGTTTTTTTGAATTACAAGCAAGTTCTAATATTTCTGACATTTGCGCTGGGTCAGGCCAAGCTTTTACTATTGGTTTTGTTTGATGAGAAAAAGGTCTTTCCTCAAGTCCTGCATCTTCGGAAAAAGATGAAAACATAATATCAACTGGCATACTTAAATGTACTGCACCAGGATATCCATTTGTTGCAATTCTATATGCCTTATCTACAAATTCCCTAATTCTAGTTCCATCTGTAATACTTGCGCTATATTTTGTTAAAGGTGCTGCGATTGCAACATCATCGATTTCTTTAAATCCACCAGAGCCTTGTCTTTTTAAACTACTTGAACCAGTTATAAATATTACAGGTGATCTTTCACCCCAAGCTTCCATCATTGATGGCACTGCATTTGCAAATCCCTCAGGACCAACAAGACAAACTGCTGGTTTTCTTGTAATTCTAGTATGCCCATCAGCTATATGACCTGCTATTTGTTCATGAGGACAATTGATAACTTCCATTTGGCACTCCATAAATCCCTCTAAAGCAGGATTACAGAACCCTCCAGATAATGTAAAAACGTGCTGAACTCCTTTATCTTTTAAAGCTCTAGCTATAAGTGATCCGCCTCTAATTTTTTTTTCTGACATTTTTTTAGTATTTCATATTTTCAATAAATTTTTTAGCAATTATTTCGGAAGTAACATCATTAATATCAGTTAAACCAACTAAACCTAGTGCGGTACTTAATTCGTCTTTAATAATATCTAAAATTCTTCTTAAGCCTTTTTCACCATCAGCCCCAATACCATACATTAGCGGTCTTCCAAGCATCACATAATTTGCTCCCAATGCTAAAGCCCTTATAATATCGCTTCCACCTCTAACGCCACTATCAAATAGCAAAGGAAATTCTTTACCTAACACATTTCTTATTAGCGGCAATGCTTCAATAGCTGCAGTAGCACTATCTAGTTGTCTTCCACCGTGGTTGGATACTTGTATGGCATCAACTCCTTCATTTTTTATTTTTAAAGCATCTTCTGGCGACATTACTCCTTTAATTATTAATTTTCCCTTCCAAGCATCTCTTACTCTTTTAAGAGTTTTCCAATCTGTAGCTCCTCTGCTTTCACTTCTTACAAATTTGTTACCACTCTTTGATGTTTCGTAATTCATTGGTTTTGGAATACCACCTAATAAAGTTGATAAAGACCAATGAGGATGAGTTATAAAATCAAACATCTGATTAGGACCTATTTTAAAAGGGACAGTGAAACCATTTTTATTATCCTTAGCTCTTCTAAATTGAATGGGAACATCTACAGTTAGTATTGCTACTTTATAACCAGTCTGTTCTGCTCTTTGCAAAAGCTCCATTACAAAACTCTCTTGAAAATTATATAATTGAATCCAAGAACGACCTTCAGATAATTCATACATTTTTTCTAAAGATGTTGAGGAAGCCATGGAAACACACACAGGTAAATTGTTTACAATACTTTCTTTAGCTAACATTTTATCTGCACCAGTCCAAGTGAGATTGCACATTCCCATTGGTGAAAAACCAAATGGTTGATCAAACTCAATGTCTAAAAATTTCTTTTTTAAATTTCTATTTTCAACATTTCGTAAAACTTTTGGCTCAAGTCTAATTTGATCCAAAGCTATACTATTAATTTCACAAAGTTTTTCATCTCCAGATGCACCATCTACAAAATCAAACATTAATTTAGGCATTCTTTTTTTAGCTAAATTTCTTGCATCATTTATACTGTGAATTTTTTTGCTCGCAGTTATGTTTTTCATATATTTTTTATATATTCTTCTAGATTAATTTTTTTATTTTTATCTAAAAAATAAGCTGTATGATTTTTTCTTGAAGAATAAACTTCAGTTGGTTTTCCGTCAATAAAAACTACAGCCACACCATCATCAATTGCAATACCATGAGGTAATTTGTTATTTTTAATATCTAATTCAAATTGATCTATTCTTTCAATATTCGAAGAATGGGGTGTGCAACTTCCCGATATGAAATTAATTCCTCTTAGTGCATTAAATCCAGGGCCAACAGAGTCTGATAGTATCCAATCAAACCAACAAACTGCCCCAGCACTTACGCCTGATAAAATAATGCCTTTCTCATAAGCATCTTTAAAAATATTTTCTAATTTATTTTTTTTCCAAATATCCAACATAAAGGCAGTATTTCCACCTCCTATATAAATAATGTCTTTATTTAATATCCATTCAGAAAATCCATCTTTAGCTGATGTTAAATTAAAATGTGACAATTCAGACTGAGTATCTTGATACCTTTTATAAAATAAATTTATTTTATTTTCATCATCATTACTTGCAGTTGCTAAAAAGCCTATTTTATTTTTCGATTTTTTTGATTGATCAATTACAAATTGATCTAAACCCTCATCTAACTGATGTGTAAATCCACCTCCACCTATTGAAATTATTTTTTTTTCTATATTGTTCATTTAATTAAATTTAAATTATAAAATAATACATATAGTACTAGTTACAAAAAGTTTCTAATGATTGATAGTATATCTAAAAAATTAGCACCAACAGGAGAGCTACGTGTTGGTCTAAATATGAGTAACTTTTTACTTGTTAGCTCGATAGATTCAAATGGTTTACCTGAAGGAGTGTCTCCAGATATTGGAAAAAAACTTGCAAAAGAATTAAATGTAACTTGTAAATTAGTTCAATTTGAAAAACCTGGATTATTAGCTGACGCTGTAAATGATGATAAATGGGACATAGGTAATATAGCTTCTGAAAAGGAGAGGGAAAAATTTATAGATTTTAGTGACCCATATGTAAATATTGACGCTAATTTTATCTATCGAAAAAAAGATAATTTTATTTGCAATGAAGAGATTAATTCATCAGGTGTAAAAATAGCTGTCCTTGAAAGAAGTGCTTATGATTTATGGTTAACTGAAAATTTCAAAAAAGCTGAATTAATTAAAGTTAATACAATGGATAATTCTCATAAATTATTTAGAGAAGGTGGTGCAGACGTTCTTGCTGGCTTAAAACCTAAATTAATAGAAGAGCTTGAGTTTAATAGTGATTTTAAAATTATATCAAATCCATTTACTTATATAAAACAATCTATTGGTATTAAAAAAGGTAATCCTGAAATATTAGATTTTTTAAATAAGTTTATCGCTAAACTAATTAAAGAAGCTTTTATAGAGGGACTATTAAAAAAACACAAAGTCCAGGATAAATTAAGTATACCTAAAATTGATTAGCTTTTTATTCCTACCCATGGTTCAGGCTTTGTAGGTATCTTCTTATTTATACCTCTTACAATTTCACCTTTTGGATCATACATTGGTAATTTACAAAGTTCAGCTTTATGAGTTTTTTCATCAGTACATTCAACATCAACTACTGTTCCAGGACCAATTTCTGACTTATCCAATAACACTATACCCACACCACAGACTTGGTAAGGAGACCATGTGCTGGAAGTTACTTTTCCAATGTATTGGTCGTTTATTTTTATAGACCTTCCTTTTTTTGCTATTCCATCAACAACCCTGATACCCCAGCTTCGACATTTTTTGTCTGCATTTAACAGAGCTTTTTTACCTATAAAGTTATTTTTTTCTAAATCAACAAAACGACCAAGTCCTACAGAAAATGGGTTTGTCTCACTTGTAAAATCTTGACCTGCAGATAAAAGTCCAGCTTCAATTCTTCTGCCTCTAAATGAAGGTGTGGCTGTAATAATCATTCCCATTTTTGCTCCTTCACTAAGAATTAAATCCCCTAATTTTTCAGCATCATTCTCTGGACGAAAATAAATTTCCCAACCAAGTTCATTAGTAAAACCAGTTCGACTAATTATTACTTTTTCACCTGCTATAGTAATCTCAACCCAATCAAAATATTTCCATTTATTTGCTATTGGTTCTTCAATTAACTGGTCAAGAAGTTCCATTGATTTTGGTCCTTGAATTTGACTTACAAACACATTTGGTTCAGTTATTTTTACGTCTAATCCTTCAGAATTAGCTTTGTACCAAGAAAACAAATCTCCATCTGCTTGAGCAAACCAATAACAATTTTCATCAATTCGCAAAAGTAATCCATCAGTTATCATTCCTCCGTCGTGGTAGCAAGCAAACTGATATGAGCATCTTCCTTTTTTAACTTTTGAAATATCTCGTGGAAAAATTTTCTGTAATAATTTAAGCGCATCTGGACCTGAAATTTCATAAGGATGTTCTCCTGTATGTCTAAGAATAATTTCTTTTTTTGTTTTCCAGTATTGCTCATCTGGCGAAGCATTTGATAATTTTTCAGTTGTCAATCTTCCTGCGTAATGCGAATATTCTGGGTCAAAAGGTAGCTCCTGATAAGTTAAAGGATGAATGCTCATAGTTCGAGCTAATTCTACAGGTCTATTACCTTTATCTTTTTGAGGTTTGATAGAAAATCTAATGTTTTGTAGAGATTTATGCATGAATAATTTTTATTAAATTAAAACTAAATTTTAATCTAGAAAATATCGTCACAGTAAAAAACTAAATTAATTACAATCTATGATTGTATACTACATTATTATTGTTCTAAATTAAGTAAGATGTTAGCCTTACCTAAATTAACTAATAGGAATTTATAATGAATAATGTATTTAAATTGATATCAGTTTCACTGTTATCACTAATGATGTCGTTTTCATTTGCAAATGCATCAAGTGGGACTTTTAAAATTTCACATGATCTTGGATTTGGAAAAGATACAAACTTAGACGCAATTACTAAAGGTAGATTGTTTCAAGTAGTAATAATGACTCAAAACCGTTTAGTAAGAAAAGATCTAAAAGGTAAAGTTTCAGAAGAACTAGCTACAAAATGGTCAGCTAATGCAGATGCAACTGAATGGACTTTTAATCTTCGTAAAGGAGTTAAATTTCATGATGGATCAGATTTTGATGCCGAAGATGTAAAATATTCTTTAATGAGAGTTAAAGATCCAGAAATTAATTCACCCGCAAAAAAAAGCTTAAGTGTTGTGACTGATATTGAGGTAATTGACTCTCATACAGTAAAAATGAAATTAAGCACTTCTTTTGCTGATTTTCCTCTTAATTTAACTGATTACAGATTAAGAATGATACCATCAGGATCTGGAGACACTATAGGTCAAACTGGAATTGGAACAGGTCCTTTTATGGTTGATAAATTTGATGCAGAAGGAACTACTATTCTTAAAGCTAACCCAAATTATTGGGAAGGAGCACCTGGACTTGCTGAAGTTCATGTTATTGCAATACCTGATGGTGAAGCAAGAGTACAAGCTCTTTTAACTGGTCAGATTGATATGAATAGATATGTTCAATTTAGTCAAAAAAAAATATTTGAGGGGAATCCTAAATTTAAAACTTCAGTAATTCCAACAGGTAACTGGAGAGGGATGGTTATGAACACAGAGCGTGCTCCATTTAATGATCCAAAAGTTAGAAAAGCTGTGCGTTTAGCTGTTGATAGACAAGAACTTGTAGATGTTGTTATGGGTGGAGAAGCTATTGTGTCATGCGATACACCAGTTGCACCAGCTGATCAATATCGTTTGAATATGAAGTGTCCTCAAAACATTAGCAAAGCAAAAAAACTTCTTGCTGAAGCTGGATATTCAGATGGAATAGAAATGGCAATCCATGTATCTACAAAAGAACCTACTTGGCCTACAATTGCTGAAGTAATTCAACAACAAGTAGCTAAAGCAGGAATTAAAGCTGAAATTGTTATGACACCATCAAAAAGTTACTGGAATGAAACTTGGATGAAAAAAGATGTTGCAATGACACGTTGGAATGAGAGATCTGCTGACAGTGTGTTGCATGAAGTTTACCACAGTAGCGCAAAATGGAATGAGTCATACTATAAAAGTTCAGATTTTGATAAAAATCTAGCTAGCGCACGAGCTGAGCTTAATTTTAATAAAAGAAAAAAAGCTTATCAAAATGCGCAAAAAACTTTATGGGAGGAATCAGGTACTTTGATTCCTTACCATGTATCTAAATTAGTTGTTACTAATTCAAGAGTAAAAAACCTTGATGAAGTTGAGGTTTTTTCGATACAGTGGCATAAAGTAAAAGTAGATTAATACAAAAATATTATTTTACAGGCCTAAATTTAGGCCTGTAAATTTACTTCCATTTATTAAAATTAATTTTAAGATTAAGTCAAAACTTAATTATGCTTTTTTTAATCTGTAAGAGAATTGGATTAGGATTAATAACATTGTTTATTGTATCCTTAATTACTTTTATTGGCGTCGAAGTATTGCCTGGTGACGCATGTACAGCTTATCTTGAGCGAGAAGCATTTGGACAAGCTTTGGAAGCGTGTATAAAAAGATTAGGATTAGACGTGCCTGCTCATGAAAGATATATATCCTGGGCTTACAATGCTGTTCAAGGTAATTTTGGTTATTCTTTAAGTGGAGAAATGCCAATCAATGAAGTTTTAGGACCAAGAGTAAAAAATTCACTGATCCTTGCTTCTGCTGCAATTATTATAGGAATACCAATGGCTTTAATACTTGGAATAATTACAGCTTTATGGAGAGATAAATTCCCAGATATAGTTATTTCAACTATTGCAATATTTTCAATGACTATCCCAGAGTTTATCAGTGCCACTCTACTAATTTTAATTGTAGCGATCTGGTTGGAATGGCTACCTGGAATAGTTATTGTGTCAACCGACGCAACAATTTTAGAGTTATTACCAAATATAATTTTACCAGTTATTGCAATTGCAATGATAATGACGGCACACATGGCCAGAATGGTTAGGTCAAGTGTAATTCAAGTAATGGCAAGTGACTATGTACAAATGGCAATTTTAAAAGGAGTTCCTTATTGGAAAATGGTTTTTAAGCATGTTTTGCCAAATGCTTTATTGCCAGCAATTAATGTTGTTGCCTTAACTATTGCTTGGCTTTTAGGAGGAGTTGTAGTTACAGAGGTTGTGTTTAATTATCCAGGTCTAGGTCGACTAGTCATAGAGTCAATATCGAATAGAGATCTGCCAGTTGTTCAAGCTTTAGCAATAATACTTGCTTCAATTTATGTGAGCATAAATTTAATCGCAGACTTAATGACTTTAATGTTGAATCCAAGATTAAAATCAATGCAAATTAGAAAATAATAATGGAAATTAATAAAGAAGATAAAAAAAATATCATTAATAAAATTTCAGAAGTGCTAATCACTATGGCATCTAAACCATCTGGTTTTATTGGACTGGCAATATTAATTTTTCATGTAATTTTAGCAATTTCAAGCCCATGGTTTGTGCCTTATGATTATAAGGCAATTAACCCATCTCTAATGCTGCAGGCACCGTCAGCAGATTTTTGGTTTGGAACTGATAGTTTGGGTAGAGATGTTTTTACTAGGACTGCGTTAGGTGGAAGGACTGCACTTATAGTAACTTTTTTTGGATCATTAATTGCGCTTTTGTGGGGTGGTTTATTAGGAATTTTTTGTGGATTAGTTGGTGGAAAAATTGATGACGTTGTCATGAGAATAGTTGATGCTTTTTTATCTATTCCTTGGATATTGGCTATGCTTTTAATAGTTTCTCTTCTTGGAACATCTACTGAAGTTTTAATTCCTGCACTTGGTTTTTTTTATGGAAAAGGAATTGTGAGAGTTGCTAGGGCAGCTACTCACGACGTAATTGCTAAAGATTATATTTTGTCTGCTAAAGCAAGAGGACATAACAATTTATCAATTATTTGGAATGAGATTTTACCTAATGTTAGAGATGCAATTTTAGTTGAAGGCGCAATGAGATGGTCGTGGATGTTGCTTGGTTTTAGCTCTTTATCTTTTTTAGGTTTTGGTGTTAGTCCACCTACACCTGATTGGGGATTAATGATATCAAATGCACGTGGATTAATGTCTTTTGCTTGGTGGGCAGTAATTGCCCCAATAGTTGGTTTAAGCAGTTTAATTATTGGAATTAATTTAACTGCAGACGCTTTTGCTAAAGCATTAGGAATTGATAGATCTACTAAGGCACCTGTTTAATATGAGCAACAATATTCAATCAGTTAAAAATTTATCAATAGGATTTAGAAGTCAAAAAGGAAAAGAAATCTCAATTCTTAGAGATGTTACTACAAATATTAAAAAAGGAGAGACGGTCGGGATAGTTGGAGAGTCTGGCTCTGGGAAGAGTACATTAGCATTAGCAATGATGGGTTATGTTAAACATGGATTGTTTACTATGAGTGGTGAGTGCTTGTTTAATTCTCTAAATTTATTGGATTTAAGTAATAATGAATTGGAAAAAATACGAGGTAGAAAAATAGCAATGATACCTCAAAATGCTGGTCAATCATTAACTCCTAATCTTAAAATAGGTTATCAAATAGAGGAAGCTTTAAAACTGCATACAAATTTAAACGAAAATGATAGAAAAAATAGAATTTCTGAATTATTAAATAACGTTAGATTACCATCACCTGACGTAATGGCCTTAAGATATCCACATGAACTTTCAGGAGGTCAACAACAACGGGTAGCAGTTGCAATGGCTTTGGCTGGAAATCCCGAATTATTATTGTTAGATGAACCTACTACTGGACTTGATGTAACAACACAGGCGCATGTTTTAGAACTTTTAAGAGATATTGCTAAAGATACCGGGACATCGATGGTTTATGTCAGTCACGATTTAGGAGCAATAGCGCAAGTGTGCGATAGAGTTATCGTTATGTATGCAGGTGAAATTGTTTTAGAAGGACCAGTAAGAAAAATTTTAAAAGAACCAATTCACCCTTATACAAATGGTTTGTTAAAATCGATACCAAAACTATCTCTTGAAGGTCTTCCCGAGTCAATGTCAGGCGCTCAACCTCAACCAGGCCATATAGGAGAAGGTTGTAGTTTTTATGATCGCTGCAATATATCAGATGAAAAATGTAAAATTAAGGCTCCAGATTTAGAATTTTTATCAGAAATAGATACTAGTGTTAGGTGCTTTAATTATAAAAAAGTTATTATTGATCAAAGTAAAGATATTCAAATAAAAAACTTAGATGAAAAAAATGTAGAAAATAATGAAATTTTAAGTTTGTCAGATGTGTCTATTTCTTATGCAAAACAAAGTTTTTTGGATCAATTATTTAATAAACTTACGGACTCTAATCCTACCGTTAAGGATATAAATATTAATGTAAACAAAGGAGAAACTATTGCTTTAGTTGGTGAGTCAGGTAGTGGAAAATCTACAATATTAAAATCAATTGCTGGCTTATTAAAAACTAAAGATGGCAAAATAAATTTTGCTCAGAATAGAATATTATCAGAAGATTTGAAGAATAGAAGCTCAGATGATTTGCGAGCGATACAGTTAATTTTTCAAAACCCTGACGAGTCATTAAATCCAAATCATACTGTTGAACAAATACTTTCTCAACCATTAAAGTTATACTTTGGTCTTAAAGGAGATGAGTTAAAAAAAAATATTATAGAATTACTTGAAAAGGTAAGATTGGGTGAATTTTATTTGACAAGATATCCTAGACAATTGTCTGGTGGTGAAAAACAAAGAATTGCAGTAGCGAGGTCGTTTGCAGCGAAACCTGATATTATATTATGTGATGAGGTAACTTCTGCTTTAGATGTTTCGGTTCAAGCGGCTGTATTAAATTTATTAAAAAAACTAAAAGATGATTTTGGAACGACATATATTTTTGTTTCTCATGATTTAGCAGTTGTTAAAGCTATTAGTGACAGAGTGGCAGTGCTCTATCAAGGAAGATTATGTGAAATTGGACCATCTAAAAATGTTTATAAATTTCCATCACATCCATACACAGAAGTTCTATTGGGTGCTGTTCTTGAACCAGATCCAGATATTAAACCAAAATTAATTGCAGAGGATATAGTTGAGGAAAAACCTCCAGAAAAAGGTTGTTGTTTCCAAGGACGTTGTCCACGAATATTAGGTGACAAATGTAGAGAAGAAGTGCCTCCGTGGCAACTTGGAGAAAATGGAAATGCAATTCGATGTCATATTAATATTGAAGAATTAAAGGTTCTCCAAAGTTAATGTTGGGACGATTTATTTATTTCAAGTTTGATTTAATTTTAATATAAGAGCACTTTATTTATGGAAATCAAGAAAGTAGTAGTAATCGGATCTGGTACAATGGGAAGTGGGATCGCAGCTCATTTGTGTAATGCAAATGTACCTGTCACTTTATTAGACCTTACTACAGAGATAAGTGAACAGGCAAGAGAAAGAATTAGAAAATCAAGACCACCTCTGTTATTTGATAAATCAAAAATAGTTAATATTGATGTTGGAAATATTAATGATAATTTTAATGTTGTTAGTGAAGCAGATTGGGTTGTTGAAGCCGTTGTTGAGAGAATAGATATTAAACATAATATTTACGAAAAAATTTTTAAAGAAAGAAAAGCTGGATCTATAATATCATCTAATACATCCTCAATACCAATAAGTGTACTTTCAGAAAAATTATCAGCTGAAGACAAAAAAGATTTTTGTATCACCCATTTTTTTAATCCTGTTAGATATATGGATTTACTTGAAATTGTAAAAAGTGAAAACAATGATCTAAATAAAATTAATTCACTAAAGAAATTCTGTGAAATTAGCTTAGGAAAAGGTGCAATAGTTTGTAATGATACCCCAGGCTTTTTAGGAAACAGAATAGGAGTTTTTGCAATGCAAGTTGCGATGACAGAGGCTTTTAAAATGAAATTATCCATAGAAGAAGCTGATGCTGTTTTTGGAAGACCAATGGGTATCCCCAAAACTGGAGTATTTGGATTATATGACTTAATTGGAATAGATTTAATGGCCGATGTTTTAAAAAGTTTTATTAAAGAGTTGCCAGAGTCAGATGAATTTCAAGAAGTAGCAAAAGAAATACCACTAGTAAAAAAATTAATTGAAACTGGGTATACAGGACGTAAAGGCAAGGGTGGCTTTTATAGAATGAATAAAGTTGATAATAAAAAAATTCTTGAAGCAATTAATTTAGAATCTGGTGAGTACTATCCTGCTCAAAAAATTAATATTCAGTCTGATAAAGTAGATTTAAAAACATTAATCAATAGAGATGACAAATATGGAGAATACGCATGGTCAGTTATCTCAAAAATTATTAATTATTCTTCTTCGTTAGTACCAGGAATTACAGATGAATTTAATGACATTGATGAAGCAATGCGACTTGGATTTAATTGGAGCAAAGGACCATTTGAAATGTTAGAGGAAATTGGTGTTTCTAATTTTTTTAGTAAGTTCAAAAATTATAAAGGAAATAAATTTTTAGAGAATTTAGCTGAAACAAAAAATGAAAATTTTCATGGAATAAGACAAAAATATACAGACATTGAAACTTTAGGAAAAGTTAAAAAAACGGTATCAAATATTGACGGTAATAGCTCAGCATCTATTTATAGATTCAATGATTACAATATTGTTGAATTTACTACTAAAGCAAATGCTCTTGATTATGACTCAATGGATGCTTTAAAAAAAGCTACTGATAAACCTTTAATAATTATTAATGAAAGTATGCAATTTTCTGCTGGAGTAAATTTAAGCTATACTATGGAATTTGCTAAAAAAGGTGACTTTAAGTCTATAGAAAAATTTGTTGGATACTTTCAAGAAACATGCAAACATCTTAAGTATTCTGATCATCCTGTAGTATCTGCTCCTTCAGGTTTAACTCTTGGTGGTGGATTTGAGGTAATGGTTCAAAGTAATTTCGTAGCATCTCATACAAATATTGTAGTTGGACTAGTCGAAACCATCGTTGGTCTAATACCAGCAGGAGGTGGGTGTAAGGAAATGTTAGCAAGATGGCTTGATACAGAAGAGGCCAAAAATGATCCTAATTACGCCCCATTGAAAGTTTTTGATATTATTGGTTACGGAAGAACAGCATCTTCTCCAGTTGAAGCAGAGCCTATGAAATATTTGAGACCTGAAGATAAAAAAATAATGAATAGAAATAGTCTTTTAGAAGTATCAAAAAAAATTTTAAACAATAACAAAGACTTTAAAGCTCCCTTCGAGACAGAATTTAAACTTCCTGGAAAAGTAGTTAAAGAAGAGATGAATAAAATTTTAGAAAAACTATACAATGACAAGGTTATTCTTGATCATGGTTTATTAGTAGCTCAAGAATTGGCCCATGTCCTAAGTGGGGGAGACACCACAATAGATAAGACATTATCAGAAGATGATCTTTATAAATTAGAGCTAGACTCTTTTATGAGATTGATAGAAACCAAACAAACTCAAGATAGAATTAAACACACTCTTTCAACAGGAAAACCTTTAGTTAATTAGTCTCTAACATTCTAAAAGTGTTTATATAATCAGGTCTAAGTACATAGATTGCTTTATTCCCTGTTTTTATTTTCTTAAGAATATCTATACCAAACTTTACTTTTCCAAGTGGAGTATATTCCCCTTGATAAATTGGGATATCTTTCAAGGTAATAAAAAATTCACTATCTTCAGAGTCAAATTCTGTTGATCTTGCAAAACCAACACTACCTTCAGTAAATTCAAAATCATCACTAAGTTCTGATTTTAATAATCCTAATCCTGATTTTCCACTTCCAATTTTTGAGTAATCTAAATATTTAATGTTTCCAAATTCAATATCACCAGCTTGTACTAAAGTATTTTCAACTACCTTATAGAAAGCTGAGCCATCATACATTTTTTTTTCAATTAATATTTTAAATCTTTCAACAGCTTTTGGAGAAATTTCAGGATATAATTCAATAATAACATTTCCACATTCTAAATTCATTACTGCAATATTATCTGGGTTTTTAAAGTTTAATTTTTTTAAATTATTATTGTCTATAAATAGACATTTATTTTTTAATAAAAAAAAAGACGAAAAAGCTGAAACAGCTAAAACTATTAAAAAAATAAATAAAATTTTTTCTGAGTTTGAAGCTTTAATTGATTTAATCATAAAATATTTTCATCAATTTTAGATATGTTTAATTTAATAAAATTAACTTTATTATTTAATATAGGGTCGTTTTTTATTTTCTCTTCAATCAAATTTTTATTAACCATTAAAAAAGAAAAGATTTCAGCCATATCTTCTGATGGAATTGATTTGGAGTATTCTGTTAAAAAACCATTGGTATTTTTATATAAATCTAAATTTAATCTATCTGAGCAAGTAGAGCATTCAGCATATTCAAAATCAGTATTATTAAATAAAGAAAATTTCTTATCATTAAAATCATCCTCATAACTATCTTGAATCATGTGAAAAATTTCATGATGAATCATTCTTTCAAAATATTTTTCGTTAAAGTTTATATCTAATATTAAAGTTCTATTTTTGTTATCTGGTACTCCACCAGTATTAATGTTCGAAATAAATAAACCTTCACAAAATACAACGTATTTTAAATTTATTTTTTTAAGAAATTTAGAATTGTATCTTTTAATATTTCTCTCAATGATTGGAAATTTTGTATTTAGATTTTCTTGATTTGTCTTATTGCAAGTAATGTTGTCATCTACTCCTATTTTAAAATCTCCCTTTGCATTTAAATAACGGATATTGTTCTCATTTTTTAGTTTATAGATTTCTAAGTTCGGAATTTTGATTAGATTGTATAATTCATCAGCATTTACATGAGAAAACTGAAATATTAAGATGAATAAAATAATAATTTTCATTAATTTATTATAGACGAATTAGATTAGATAATATTATCTTAGATTATTAAAAAATGACAAAAGAAAGAAACAAAAATCCTATTCAACCAGTAAGTGGAACAAAAGTACCTCGATATGCTGGTCCAAGTACTTTTGCAAGATTACCAGAATTAAGAGATGTCGAGAGCTGTGATGTAGCGATTGTGGGTGTTCCTTTTGATGCTGGAACCAGTTATAGACCAGGAGCGAGATTTGGTCCTCAGAGTATAAGACAAGCATCTAGACATTTAAGAACAAATTATCATCCAAGTTATGATGTGGAGCCTTTCAAAATTCAACAAGTTGCAGATGCCGGTGATATTTCGTGTAATCCATTTAGTATTGATGAAGCTATTAAGCAAATAGAAGAGGGAGCAACTGATTTATTAAATAAAGTAGGTGGAATAATTAGTTTAGGCGGTGATCATACAATTGCAGTGCCATTGTTAAGAGCGATTAATAAAAAAAATAAAGGACCAGTTTCTTTAGTTCATTTTGATGCTCATTTAGATACTTGGGATACTTATTTTGGTGCTCCATATACGCATGGAACTCCTTTTAGAAGAGCAAGAGAAGAAGGTTTATTTTTAGATGATGCCTCAATGCATGTAGGAATTAGAGGACCTCTTTATAGTAGAGATGATATTAAAAATGATGAAAGTTTTGGTTTCAAAATAATTCACTGTGATGAATTTCAAACTGAAGGAACAGATAAAATTGCAGAAAGGATTAGAAAAAGAGTAGGAGATAATCCACTTTATCTATCTATAGATATTGATGTGTTAGATCCAGCTTTTGCACCTGGTACAGGAACACCAGAAATAGCAGGAATGACAACCAGAGAAATGGTAAATGTTTTAAGAGGGTTGTCTGGATTAAATTTAGTCTCAGCCGATGTAGTGGAAGTTTCACCTGCATACGATCATGCAGAAGTAACATCCCTTGCAGCTGCTACAATTGTTTACGAATTAACAAATTTATTTGCAAAAACATAAAGAAAGGATAACGTCAAAATATGTTAGATAAAAAAAATTTTTATATTAATGGTGCTTGGGTTAAACCAAATAGCGCTGAGGAAATTAAAGTAATCGATCCAGCTACAGAAGAAAACTGTGCTGTAATTTCTTTGGGAAATAAAACAGATGTTGATTTAGCAGTTACTGCAGCAAAAGATGCTTACGAGTCTTGGGCCTTTTCTTCTAAAGAGGAGAGAATTGCACTATTAGAAAAACTTTATGAAAATTATAAGAAAAGATGGGCAGATATTGCAGAAGCTATAACTCTTGAAATGGGTGCTCCAAAAGATTTTGCTACAAAATTGCAAGCAGGAACAGGAGCAAGTCATATTAAATCATTCATCAGATATTTAAAAAATTTTGAATTTGAAAAACCTTTAGGAGAACACGCTCCTAACCAAAGATTAATTTATGAACCAAAAGGTGTTTGTGCATTAATAACGCCATGGAATTGGCCAATGAACCAAGTTTGTTTAAAAGTTATGCCAGCAATTGCTTCAGGTTGCACAATGGTGTTAAAGCCATCAGAATTAGCGCCACTTTCATCTATGATACTTGCTGAAATTATTGATGAAGTAAAATTTCCAAAAGGTGTGTTTAATTTAGTTAATGGTGATGGAGCAACAACAGGTGACGCTCTTACAAGCCATCCGGATATTAATATGATTTCTTTCACAGGTTCAACAAGGGCTGGAGCTTTAATCTCTCAAAATGCTGCTAAAGATTTTAAAAGAGTAAGCTTAGAGTTAGGTGGAAAAGGAGCAAATATTATTTTTAAAGATGCTGATCCAGAAGCAATTGAACGAGGTGCTTTAAGATGTTTTAGAAATTCTGGACAATCTTGTAATGCTCCAACAAGAATGTTGGTTGAAAAATCAATGTATGACGAGGCTATAGAAAGATTAAAAAAATATACTGAAAGCTTTGAGGTAGGTGATCCTAAAAAAGAGGGTGAACATATAGGTCCTGTTATTTCAGAAACTCAATACAATAAAATTCAAACTTTAATCCAAAAAGGTATTGATGAAGGAGCAAAATTAGTTGCTGGAGGAGTAGGTAAACCTGATGGATTGGACAAAGGTTACTTTGTTAAACCAACTGTTTTTGCAGATGTAAATAATGATATGGATGTTGCAAGAACTGAAATTTTTGGACCTGTTTTATCTGTTATCCCATTTGAAACAGAGGAAGAAGCAATTAAAATTGCAAATGATACTTCTTATGGATTAACAAACTATATTCAAACTCAAGACTCTGAAAAAGTTCAAAGAGTTGCTAGAAAATTAAGATCTGGAATGGTAGATGTTAATGGAGCTGGTATTGCTGTTGATGCACCATTTGGAGGTTTCAAACATTCTGGTATCGGTAGAGAAGCTGGCGAACATGGCTTAGAAGAATTTTTAGAGGTGAAAGCAGTAGGTGGTTGGAGTTAATTTACTGATTTATTTTTTACACCTTCTAAAAATTTAAGGCATTTTTTCATCTCATTTAATTCTATGAACTCATCGATTTTGTGGGCTTGTTCTATAGATCCAGGTCCACAAACAACTGTGCTAATTCCTAGTTCTTGAAATAAACCAGCCTCTGTTCCAAAAGAAACTACTTCCCTGGAATTATCACCAGTTATATTTGATACAAATTCACATGCCTCAGACTCGTCCAATCTATTAAACCCAACCACTTCACCAATTGTTTCTTTTTTAATATAAGAATCTGGAAATACTTTTTTCATTTCTGGTAAAAGTACTTCATTTGCATATTTATCAATTTCATTTGTTACAAATTCTCCATCCTCTTTTGCAACTGGTCTTGTTTCCCATTCAACACTACATTTGTCTGCAATAACATTATGAGCAATACCACCTTTAATGCCTCCAATTGATAAAGTTGAATGTGGAGGATCAAAAATACTATTTTCTTTAACTCTTTTTTTTAGTTGTTCTCTTATCTCTAAAAGTTTTCCAACATATCTAGTTGCATATTCAGCGGCATTTACTCCCAAATGTGGTTTTGAACTATGTCCTGCTAGTCCTCCAAAGTGAACTGTGTATTCATTCATACCTTTGTGGGCATCAATAATTTTCATTGTAGTTGGTTCACCAATTATACAAATTCCATTTTTGATATCTCTTTTTTTCAATTCCTCTATCAACAGGGGAGCGCCAATACATGCAGTCTCTTCATCAAAAGTGTAACAGAAATGCAAATCTCTATCTAAATTACTTTCTTTAAAGATTGGTGCATAAGCAAGTGTACATGCAATAAAACCTTTCATGTCACATGAGCCCCTTCCATAAAGCTTATCGTTTTTAATTGTTGCAACAAATGGATCGCTGCTCCAACCTTTAGAAACTGGAACCACGTCAGTGTGTCCTGATAGTATGATTGGTTTTTTTGTACTTTGGTTTTTTGCTTTTAAAGTTCCAAAAAGATTTACTCTTTTCTTATCATCATCGTAAACTTTAAAAGTTTCTATTCCAATGCTATTTAAAATGTTTTCACAATAATCAATTAAATTACTATTATCTTGTCCTGAAACAGTTTTAAATGCTATTAAGTCAGTTAAAATCTTGATTGATTTTTCATATAAATTGTTATCTATACTCATAAATTTAAGACACTATATTATATTATGATTAAAGAGCAAATTACCTATGACATTTTTGACAAAGTAGATATTAGAGTTGGCACTGTAATTTCAGTAAAAAAAAATGAAAAGGCAAGAAAACCATCTTTAGTAGTTGAAGTTGATTTTGGAAGTGAAATTGGCATTAAACAATCATCAGCACAAATTACTCATTATTATAATGAGGAGAATTTAAAAGGAAAACAAGTTATTGCAGTTTGTAATTTTCCTGAAAAAAATATTGCTGGTGTAGTTTCACAAGTATTAGTTTTAGGAGCAATTGATAATGAAGGAAAAGTTACACTTGTGCACCCATCGCAAAAAGCTGAGAATGGTTTACCAATCGCTTAGCAATGCATCCTGAAATTCTCTCAATAACTTTATTTGGAATTGTTGTTGCATTTACACCTGGTCCTAATAACTTTGTAGCTTTTTATTCAGGTTTTAACTTTGGTATACTTAGAACGCTTCCGCATATAATCGGGGTTACTCTAGGTTTTCCATTTTTATTATTATGCCTAGCTTTAGGTTTGATAAATATATTTAAGCTTTACCCTCTAATTCAAGAAATATTAAAATACTTAGGAACTCTTTTCTTGATTTATTTAGCTTATAAAATTTCTTTTTCAGGTCCATCAAACCAAGAAAATAAAAATAAAAATCTGATTAAATTTTATGAAACTTTTATTTTTCAGTTTTTAAATCCAAAAGGTGTTATCGCATCTATTATTCTTGTATCGACTTATATTAATCCGGGCGAAACATTTGTGAGTTATACGACTCAAATTCTTGTTATGGCTTTATTAGTTTCAGTAACGAGTATAACTCTTTGGACATTTTTAGGTAAATTCTTTAGGAAATTTGCGACAAATCAGAAATTTATTAATTATTTTAATTATGCTATGTCACTGCTTCTTTTAACAAGCATAATAACTTTTTATTTATAAAATATGAGACCAGGAAACAAAAATTCTTACAATTCACTAAAAAAAATTAGCATCAACAATAAAGAATACAACTATTACTCATTAAGCGAAGCAGAAAAAAATGGACTAGATGGGATTAATAAACTTCCAAAATCTCTAAAAGTTTTATTAGAAAACTTATTGAGATATGAAGATGATTTGAGTGTTACAAAATCTCAAATAGAAGCAATTAAAAATTGGTTGGAAACAAAAAAATCAAAAACTGAAATTGCATATAGACCTGCAAGAGTTTTACTCCAAGATTATACAGGAATTCCTGCTGTTGCAGATCTAGCTGCAATGAGAGAGGCTGTTAAAGAAAAAAATAAAGATCCAAATACAATCAATCCATTATCAGCAGTTGATCTTGTTATTGATCATTCTGTTCAAGTTGATCAATCTGCAAAAGCAGATTCATTTGAAAAAAATGTAGATATAGAATTCAATAGAAATGGTGAGAGATATTCATTTTTAAAATGGGGACAACAAGCTTTTGATAATTTTAGAATTGTTCCTCCAGGAACAGGAATTTGTCATCAGGTAAATTTAGAATATTTATCTAAAGTAGTTTGGTCTGAAGAATTTAAAGGAGAAAATTATATATTTCCAGATACTCTTGTTGGTACAGATAGTCATACAACGATGGTTAATGGACTTTCTGTTTTAGGCTGGGGAGTAGGTGGTATTGAAGCAGAGGCGGGAATGTTAGGTCAGCCTATATCTATGTTGATACCTGAAGTGATTGGTTTTGAAGTTAAAAATAAAATGCCCGAAGGTACAACGGCAACTGATCTTGTTTTAACAGTGGTAAAAATGTTAAGAGATAAAGGTGTTGTTGGAAAATTTGTAGAATTTTATGGAGAGGGATTAAAAAATCTAACTCTTGCAGATAGAGCAACTATTGCAAATATGGCACCAGAATACGGTGCTACTTGTGGTTTTTTTCCAATAGACGACGAAACTTTAAAATATCTAAAATTTTCAGGAAGAGATGAGCACACTGTTGAAGTAGTTGAAAAATATGCGAAAGAACAAGGTTTGTGGGCAAGTAATGACTTAGAGTTTACTGATGTAATTTCTTTGGACATGTCTACAGTTGTGCCAACTATTTCTGGTCCAAAAAGACCTCAAGACAAAGTTTTGTTAACTGATGCACCAACTTCATTTAAAAAAGTTTTATCTGAAGCAACTAATAAAGATCAAAAATCAATATCGAAAGTTTCAAATACTGATTATGAAATTCAAGATGGTTCAATTTTAATTGCTGCAATAACTTCATGTACTAATACTTCAAATCCAAATGTTTTAATTGGAGCAGGTTTGCTTGCAAAAAAAGCTGTTGAGTATGGATTAGAAGTTAAACCATGGGTTAAAACATCATTAGCACCTGGATCTCAAGTAGTAACTGACTATTTAGAAAAAGCTGGTTTAAATACTTATTTGGATCAATTAGGTTTTAATTTAGTTGGATATGGATGCACTACTTGTATTGGAAATTCAGGACCATTACCTGAAAATATAGTAGAGGCAATTCAAAAAGAAAATATTCATGCAGTTTCTGTACTATCAGGAAATAGAAATTTTGAAGGAAGAATTTCTCCTCATATTAAAGCAAACTATTTAGCTTCTCCACCATTAGTAGTTGCTTATGCAATTGCTGGGCACATGGAGTTTGATTTATACAAAGATCCTTTAGGTAAAAGTAAAGATGGAAAAGATATATTTTTAAAAGATATTTGGCCATCAAATCAAGAAATAGAAGATACTTTAAAACAATCTTTAAATGCTGATATGTTCATTCAACGATACTCAAATGTTTCTGATGGTCCTGCTCAATGGCAACAAATTAAAACTGAAAAAAGCAGTATTTATAAATGGGATGAGGGCTCAACATATGTAAAAAAACCTCCGTTCTTTGAAGATTTGTCAGATGAGCCAGAAGGATTTAAAGAAATAAAAGATGCAAGACCGTTATTAATATTAGGTGACATGATAACAACAGATCATATTTCGCCAGCTGGAAGTATACAAAAAGATAGTCCAACTGGAGAATATTTTATGGAACATCAAATTTTACCTAAAGATTATAATTCTTATGGTTCAAGAAGAGGGAACCATGAAGTTATGATGAGAGGAACTTTTGCAAATATTAGAATCAGAAATGAGATGGCTCCAGGAACTGAAGGTGGATTTACAAAATTATATCCTGAAGAAAAAGTAATGCCTGTTTATGATGCAGTAGTTGAGTATAAAAAAAGAGGAACTGATTTAGTAGTTATAGGTGGTAAAGAGTATGGAACTGGCTCTTCAAGAGATTGGGCTGCTAAAGGAACTAAACTTTTAGGAGTAAAAGCGGTTATTGCTGAAAGCTTTGAAAGAATTCATAGATCAAATTTAATTGGAATGGGAATTTTGCCACTACAATTTAAAAATGGAGAAAATAGAAAAAGCTTAAATTTAGTTGGCTCAGAACTAATAAGCGTAGTTGATATTGAAAAAGGCATAAATCCTTCTGATGAAGTTATTATAGAGATCAAATATATCTCTGGAGAAATTAAAAAAGTGAAGACTTTATCTAGAATAGATACTAAAAATGAGTTGGAATATTATAAAAATGGAGGAATTCTCCAATATGTGTTAAGGAACATGATTTAATATGGATGAAGATTTATCAATAATAAATTCAAATACTAGAAACGAAAAAATTAAGAATTTTTTTGTAAACAACAAAAAACTTTTAATTTCCTCAGTTATTATTTTGGTTTTAATAGTAATAGGTGTTTATAGTTACGATAAATATACCACTGATAAAAAAAGACAGATATCTGATAATTTTAATTCAATTACGATTGATCATTCTGAAAGTTCTAAAGACACAACTTTAAATAAATTGTTGGAGATAATTAATCAAAAAGATCCAACTTATTCTCCGCTCTCTCTTTATTTTATAATTGATAACAATCTCCTTTCTGATCAAAGCGAGGTTAATAAATTATTTGATGTCATAATTGATGAAACATCACTAGATAAAGAAATTAAAAATTTAGTTATCTATAAAAAGGCACTATTTAATGCAGATCAGGCAAATGAAGCTGATTTACTAAATATGCTAAATCCATTAATTAATTCAGAAAGTGTATGGAAATCTCATGCATTATATTTAATGGCTGAGTATTTTTATGCACAAGATCAAAAACAAAAAGCAAAAGAATTTTTTCAACAAATAACGACTTTAGAAAATCCAAATCCAGATATAAGAATAGAATCAGAGAAAAGATTAAACAGAGATTTGAGTGATTAGACTATTAGCATTATTTATTACATTTTTTATTCTAAATAATTGTTCCTTCAATGAAAATTCAAGAATTTGGAAAGACAAGGATAAAGATTTATCTGAAAAAGAAAATGTAAAAAAAATATTTGCAGAGAAAGAAGTAAAAGCCTCTGAATTTAATCAAGAACTTAAACTTGATTTATCTGGATTAAGAACATCTAATAAAATAATTGATAATACCAATAACTATGGCGCTCAAAGCTATGATGGCCAATTAGAAAAAATAGGTAATTTTAAATTTTCAAAGTTAGATGAAATAAATAATCTTAATTACAAACCAATTTTCCTATCAGATGGATTAATTTTCTTTGATAAAAAGGGTACAATTATTAGATACGATAATAATAAAAAAGTGTTATGGAAAAAAAATCATTACACCAAGTTAGAAAAAAAATTAAGACCTAAATTAAATTTTGCAATTAGAGAAAATAGTATATTCATTACGGACAGTATTGCAAAATATTACTCCGTTAATCTTGAAACAGGTGAATTGAATTGGACAAAAAATAATACCTATCCATTTAATTCAGATATCAAAAGTTATAAAGACAAAATTTTTGTTGTTGATTATAAAAATACTTTGAGATGCTATAAAATTGAAGATGGATCTGAATGTTGGAATTTACAAACAGAAGATTCTTTTACAATATCAAATGCAAAATATTCATTAATTGTAATTGATGAAATGGTGGTGTTTAGTAACTCAATTGGAGATATCACAGCAGTTGATATTGAAACTGGATTAATCACTTGGCAGTTACCGACTCAAAGCAGTAGTATTATCAATGAAACTTATAATTTTAAAATATCAAAACTAGTATCAGATGGAAATTCTATCTTTTTTTCTAATAATAAAAATGAATTTTATTCAGTAGATGTTAAAACAGGAGTAGTTAACTGGATAAATGATTTAAATTCAAATATTACTCCAATAATTACTGGTAATTTGATTTTTACAGTTTCAAATGATGGATATTTGTATGTAGTTGAAAAAAACAAAGGCAACATTCTTAGAATTACAGATCTTTTTAAAAATTATAAAATTAAAAAAAGAAAAGAAATTGAACCAGTTGGCTTTGTGATAGGGAATACTAATTTGTATTTAACAAATACTGACGGAAAAATAATAATTGCTGACTTAAGTGAAGGAAAAGTTTTAAACGTAGAAAAAATTTCTGGAGATATTGTTTCAGAGCCATTTATATTTAATAATAATTTGTATGTAGTTAGAAACGGTTCTATCGTACAATACAATTAAATATGATCTTGAAATTTTTAGAAAAGATCGGAAGAAAAAAAGTAGTTCTAGACAGAGGACCATCACACCCAAAATTTGAAGAAGCAAAACCGTGGATGAATAGATATTATGTGATATTCAGAAATAGACCTAAATGGTTTCCATTTAATATATTAATTCACGAAATGTTAGATGATGACCATGGTGATGGGGTGCATAACCATTTATGCCCATACATTACAATAATTTTAAGAGGAGGGTACTGGGAAACAACAAAAAATGGAAGGTTTTGGAGAAAGCCTGGATACATTGGTTTTAGATCGGCAAATGCTTTTCATAGAGTTGATTTAGAACCAGGCACAAAACCAATGACAATATTTATTCCAGGACCATTTGGTTTACGAAAAGGACCACGATCAGAATATGGTATTGATTTTAAAACTAAAAGAAGTTGATGTCCCTACCTTTTGAAAAAGAATTTATATCTCACTGTAAAAAACAAAATTTAGAAATTAATCCTAGTCAGATAGATTTAGTCAAAAAATTACAAGAATACTATGAGGGTAATTTCCAATCAATAATATCAAAAATTTTTCAAAGCCAATCTTCTAAAAAAGGATTTTATTTATATGGTGATGTTGGCGTAGGCAAAACAATGATTTTAGATTTCTTTTTTGATCAATTAGATCATAATAAATTAAGATTACATTTTAATGAGTTTATGTTGAATTTTCATAATTTTGTTCACGAAAGAAAAGGTAGCAACCAAGAAAATATTATTAATGAATTTGTTAAAGACTTAAAATCAAAAGCAATAATAATTTACTTTGATGAGTTTCAAGTAACTAACATTGTTGATGCTATGATTTTAGGAAAATTATTTGATCAAATCTTCAAAGAAGATATAAAAATAATTGTAACTTCAAATACTAAAATCTCTGAACTTTACAAAGATGGTCTTCAAAGAGATCAGTTCAAACCTTTTATAAAAATAATGGAGGATCAATCTTTTCAATACGAACTTATAATTGAAGATGACTATAGAAAATCTAATAATTCTCAAGATAGATACTTTTTTCCACTTAATGAAGAAACTAATTTTAAAATAAATAAATTTTTTAGAACTATTACTAAAGATAAAAACAAAACTGAAAAAATAATTAATGTAAAAGGAAGAAATTTTAAAATAGAAAATTTTTATGAAGGAGTGGCTAGATTTGATTTTAAAACATTATGTGATCAAAATTTAGGTGCAGAAGATTATTTAGAAATTATTAAAAATTGTGTTTTTATAGTAATCGATCAAATACCACAGTTTGATAATTTTAATTCTAACCAACAGCAAAGATTTATAACTTTATTAGACATAATTTATGATAACAGTGTCCCAATTGCTGTAACAGCTGATCAAAGTTTAGATAAATTTACATCATCAAAACTGTTAGAAAAACCGTTTGAAAGAACAATCAGCAGATTATATGAATTAACATCCAAATCGATAAATTCATGAAACAAGAATTTTTTGACCTTCAAATAAACACCAATGGTCAAAAGTTATATGAATTTACTCATCAAACCCTTGATTGGATAAATGAAAATAATTTCAAAAATGGAATTTTAAATTTAAGTATTCAGCATACAAGTGCATCTTTGATTGTACAGGAGAATGCCGACCCAGATGTGCAAACTGATTTGATTAAATATTTTGATAAGTTAGCACCAATGGATAATTCGCTTTATATTCATACAACTGAAGGTAAAGATGATATGCCAGCTCATATAAAATCTGCATTAACGAATAATCAAATTTCTCTTAGTATTAAAAATAAAGAATTATTACTGGGAACTTGGCAAGGTCTCTATCTGTTTGAACATAGATTAGACTCTCAAAAAAGATTTATAATTCATCATTTTTTGGGCGAATAAGTTATTTTTTCTTCAGAGATTGAAATGCATCCAATGCAGCAGCTCTTGCTTTTTCATGAATAACTATTGGTTGTGGATAGTCTTTACCTATAATTGTTTTAATAGCCTCTTGATATTTGATTTCCATTTCCCAAGGTTTGTGAATAAATTTTGCAGGAACTCTATTTAATTCAGGAACCCATTTTTTTACATAAATTCCTTCCTTATCAAATTTTTCTCCCTGAAGAATAGGATTAAAAATTCTAAAGTATGGTGCAGCATCAGCTCCACAACCAGCAACCCATTGCCATTGCGCAACGTTATTAGCTTTATTAAAATCAAGTAAGCAGTTTCTAAAATGCTTCTCTCCCTCTATCCAATTAATTCTCAAATGTTTTACTAAAAAGGATCCTACAACCATTCTAATTCTATTATGCATCCATCCAGTTTCGTATAATTCTCTCATACCAGCATCAACTATCGGATAACCTGTCATACCTTTTTTCCATGCTTTTAAAAATTTTTCATTTTTAGCCCATGGGAATTTATCAAATTCTTTTCTAAAGTTGCCTTTTAAGAATTCAGGAAAGTAATTAATTAGACTATGAGAAAATTCTCGCCAACCAAGTTCGTTTATATATTTTCTATATCCTATTCCTTTTGATTTTAGCTCACTACACTTTTTCCAAATTGTATTCACATGAATTTGACCAAATTTTAAATATGGGGACAACCTAGAAGTACCATTTATAGAAGGGATATCTCTATTAGTCCCATAATCTTTAATTTTATTTTCTAATAAATCTTTTAGAATTTTTTGAGAATCATTTTCTGAAACTTTCCAATATTTATCAAATTTTTCATACCATTTTTTATTTGGTAAAATATTTTTTACATCAATAGAATTTTTAAAATAATTGATTGCTTTACTTTTCTTTTTTACTATGTAATTTTTACTTGGTATTTGATTTAGATAAATTTGTTCAGCAGTTCTCCAAAAAGGTGTAAATACTTTAAACGGTGTACCATCATTTTTAGTTACTTTTTGAAATTCATTTAAAATATTTCCTTTAAAATATTTGTATTCTATTTCGTTTTTTATAAATACATCTCTTATTTTTTTTCCTTTGGATATAACATCTGGTTCATAAATTTTATTCCAATAGATAGATACATTATCTTTTTTTTTAAGCTTTGAAAAAATATCCAACTCATCACCTTTTAAAATTTCTAGATTGATTTTAAATTTTGAAAGTTCTGTTTTTATTGACTCTAATGATTTAAATAACCACCATTTCTGAGCTTCTCTTTTATTATCAAATTCATTATTGTTATAAATATATAACGCAATCACATTCTCATGATTATTAGTTGCAAAGGAAAGAGCTGGATTGTTATCAATTCTAAAATCTTCTCTAATCCAAAATATTCCAGTACTTTTCATTATAATTATTTTTGATTTACTAATTTTTGATACATTTCTTGATCAGTATCGCCCTCACAACCAAAAATTAATACATTAGAATTTTCATTAAGATCAATTTTTGTCTTAATTGTTTCATCTTCGCAGCTTGCAATTAAACTAATTACACCTGGTGCAGCATTTTCACCTGCAATTATACTCTCTTCACTAAAGCTTGCATTTCCAAGTAATTTCATAGTTTTTGCAATATCATCATCGGGTAAACTTATACAGTGTTTAACCGAGTTTTTTAAGATCTCCCATGGCACAAGTGACACTTCTCCACACGACATCCCACCCATTAAACTTTCTCGTTTAATATCAATTTTTTCTATTTTACCAGTTTTAATACTTTCCATTACGCAAGCTGCACTATCTGGTTCTACGACAATTATCGTTGGAATATTATCTAGATATCTTGCAATTCCAGCTACCATTGCACCGGCCATACCACCAACTCCGGCTTGTAGAATAATATGAGAAATTTTTTCATCATTAATTTGTTCAGCTATTTCTTTCATCATAACTGAATACCCAGCCATAGTATATTTAGGAACTAGCATATAATCTTTCCAAGCAACATCCTGAACAATTTGCCAATCATTTTCTGTAGATTGTTTTATGCATTCAATCAAAGAATTTTCGTAATTGCCTTTAACTTTTATAACTTCTGCACCTAGTGCCTCCATAGCTTTGCCCCTTGCATCACTTACAAATTCACTAATAAAAATTTTACATTTTAAACCTAATCTTTTTGCACCCCAAGCAACAGACCTACCATGATTTCCAGCTGTAGCAGTCGCAACTACTATTTCTTTATTTCCTTTAGTAACTTTTTCAACTGCATAAGCTCCTCCTAGAGCTTTGAAAGATTTTAAATTAAATCTTTTATTTTCGTCTTTATAAAAAATATTTTTTAAATTTAATTCTTTTGTTAATTTGTTTAATTTAATTAAGGGTGTAGGGGAGTATCCTTCCCATTTTGAGATAGAATTGTACGCATCATCCAGGTCTTTTGAAGTTAATGAGTTTAAAATTTGACCTTTATCAAATGAATATTTTTTATTATCTACAAATTCAGTTAATTTCCATTGATGACCATTAGATAAAACAGTCATTGTTTCAACAATCTAGGGTGTTGTCTTTTTCCCACTTAGTTACAGGTTTTCTCTTATTAAAAGTTGATGAGCTTTTGAAATTTTTAATTTCAGATCTTTTTAATTTTGTATAGCTAGCAATAACATCTTTTCCAAAAGCATTTGATAAAGATTTACTCTTTTCAAGCATTTTTATGGCTTGTTCAATATCATTAGGTAATTTTTTTAAATTAGGATATTTTTTAAAATCTTCGTACATGTTGCAGTGAAGTGGTTTTCCTGGATTTAGCTTTTTATTTATACCTTCTAGACCAGCAGCAATTATTCCTGCTTGTAACAAATAAGGGTTAGCAGACCCATCCATTAATCTTAATTCAAATCTTCCTTGATCCGGTATTCTGATCATGTGAGTTCTGTTATTACCTGTATAGGAAATACTGCTTGGTGACCAAGTTGCACCAGATTTTGTTGGTGGTGCATTAATTCTTCTGTAGCTATTTATTGTTGGATTAAAAAAAGCAGACAAAGCTTGAGTGTTATTCATTATACCACCTAAAAAATTGTAGGCTAATTTACTAAGCCCAAGATCATCTTTTTTATCTAAGAATTTATTATTTTTTCCATTCCATACTGATACATGCGCATGGCAACCATTACCTGTTAAATTATGAAAAGGTTTTGGCATGAATGTTGCTCTTAAACCATGTTTTTCGGCTAAACTTTTAACCATATACTTAAAGAATACATGCCTATCTGCTGTGACAAGTGAATCTGAATAATCCCAATTCATTTCGAATTGACCGTTTGCGTCTTCATGGTCATTTTGATATGGCTTCCATCCCATAGCAAGCATACAATCACAAATCTCTTTGATTAATTCATATCTTCTCATTAATGCAGACTGGTCATAGCAAGGTTTAGATTGGATATCTCTTCCATCAGCTATTGAATTTCCATCTTCTGATATTAAAAAGTATTCACACTCAACGCCTGATTTCATTTGTAATTTTTTTTGAGACATTTTTTTAATTTGCTCTTTAAGCATTACTCTTGGTGATGCCTTTACTTGTTTACCATCCATATATAAGTCTGATGCTAACCAACCAACTTCTTTATTCCATGGCAATTGAATTAAACTGTCTGGATCAGGCACACCGAACATGTCACTATCAGCTGGTGTCATATCTAGCCATGTTGCAAATCCAGCAAATCCTGCACCATTTTTTTGCATTTCACCAATTGCTTGGGCAGGGACTAATTTTGATCTCAGAACTCCAAATAGATCTACAAAACTAATTAAAAAATATTTTATTTTTTTTTGCTTTGCAATTTGAGATAAATTTTTTGGCATAATTAATCCTACTTGTTTAAAAAGTTGAATTCAATTATTTTTTTCCTGGTATCCAATCTGTACCAGCTAATGGAACCCTTGCCATTGCTGCAGCCTCAACAGTTAGTGCCGCCAAATCCTCAGGTTCTAAGTTTCTTACATCTGATTTTCCATTAGCTCTTGCCAATGTTTGCAACTCTAAAGTTAAAGTTGTTAAATAATTCTTAATTCTTTTTCCACCTTCTATTGGGTCTAATCTTTTTTCTAATTTAGGATCTTGTGTTGCAACTCCAACCGGACACTTACCTGTATGACAATGGTGACAATATCCAGGTTCAGTTCCTAGTTTTTTATAATCATCAACATACAATTCAGCATTACAATTTAGAGCCATCATTGCTGCTGATCCAATAGATACAGCATCAGCACCCAATGCCATTGCTTTTGCAACGTCAGCACCAGTTCTTATTCCTCCAGATACAATTAATTGAACCTTTCTATGCATATTTAATTCTTTAAGTGCATCAACCGCTTCTCTTAAAGCTCCTAAAGTTGGAATTCCAACGTGTTCTATAAATATATCTTGAGTAGCTGCAGTTCCTCCTTGCATTCCATCTAACACCACTACATCTGCACCAGCTTTTACTGCCAATGTTGTATCGTAATAAGGTCTAGCAGCACCTACTTTAATATAAATTGGTTTTTCCCAATTAGTTATTTCTCTTAATTCTTGAATTTTAATTTCAAGATCATCAGGACCTGTCCAATCAGGGTGCCTACATGCACTTCTTTGATCTATTCCCTCAGGTAAAGTTCTCATACCGGCAACTCTTTTATTAATCTTTTGACCAAGGAGCATTCCGCCGCCGCCTGGTTTAGCACCTTGACCAACAACAACTTCAATAGCATCAGCTTTTCTTAGATCATCTGGATTCATTCCATATCTTGATGGCAATAACTGATAAACCAAATATTTTGATGAACCTCTTTCTTCTTTAGTCATACCACCATCACCTGTTGTTGTAGAAGTTCCCATTGCAGAAGCACCTCTTCCAAGAGCTTCCTTCGCATTTGCTCCTAAGGCCCCAAAACTCATTCCAGCAATTGTAATTGGAATGTTTAATTCAATTGGTTTTTTGGCAAATCTGTCTCCTAAGACTACTGAGGTATTACAAGTTTCTCTGTAACCTTCTAATGGATATCTTGACATTGATGCTCCTAAAAAAACTAAATCATCAAAATCTGGAACTTTACGTTTAGCTCCTAAACCTCTTATTTGATAAATTCCTTCATTAGCAGCTCTTTGTATCTCTTTAATGGTTGAGCTTGGAAATGTTTTAAATTCTTTAAGATTTTTTTTCATTTAATAAGATCCAACATTATCAATTTTAAAATTATATAATTTTCTAGATGATCCATATCTTTTAAAAGTTTTAGGATCTTCTGAAATATTAAGTTTTTTAAATAGTTTACTTAATTCATCTATATTTTTTTTATCCATTTTCTTTTCAACACAATCTGCACCTAGGCTTTTAACTTTACCTTTTACAAATATTTTAGCCTCATAAATCGAATCCCCTAGATCAGAATCTGCATCACCCATCACAACAAGATTTCCTTTTTGAGCCATGAATGCTGACATATGACCAACAGAACCCTTTACAACAATGTCAATACCTTTCATTGATATTCCGCATCTAGAGCTTGCATCACCTTCAATAACCAATACTCCTCCATGACCTGTTGCACCTGCAGATTGAGATGCATTTCCTTTTACAACAACTTGACCTGACATCATGTTTTCAGCAACGCCAGTTCCTACATTTCCTTCAACTGTAATATTTGCTTTTTGATTCATACCAGCACAGTAATATCCAGTATGTCCTTTAATTTTAATATCTATATCATCTTTTAATCCTGCACATATAGCATGTTGCCCTTGAGGATTTAAAATTTCAAATTTTCTATTATTTTTTTTTCGATCAATATTTTGCAGATGATTATTAACCTCTCTAAGTGTTTTTTTATTTAAATCAAACTTCATATTTTACCAGTGATAAACCACACCAGGTTTTGGTTCAAAAATTTTAGCTGAGTTTACATTTGGAAGATGAGCCATTGCTTGAAATTCTGATGCGACTGCAACATAATCTTTTGTTTCAGCAACAACTGCTGGCTTACAAGCAATTTCATCTCTTAACAATGCAAAGCCATTTTTTGTTCCTGCTATAAATGTATAAAAACCATCAAGATCTTTTAAGCTATTTTTTAAAGTTTTTTCTAAATCTTTGCCTTTTGATATTTGATTTGAAATATATCCTGCTGCGACCTCAGTATCATTTTCTGAATTAAAATTTTGACCTTCTTTGATTAGTGATCTTCTTACATTGTTATGGTTTGATAAAGAACCATTGTGCACTAAACATTCATCTTCTGATGTAGAGTAGGGATGAGACCCTTCAGTTGTGATTGCACTTTCAGTTGCCATTCTTGTATGTCCAATTCCATGTGTTCCAGAAAAAGAGGAAAGTTTAAATTTTTTAACTACATCTTTAGGATTTCCAGTTTGCTTAAAAATATTAATACTTTTTCCGTAACCAACCAAAGAAACTTCAGGTATTTTTTCTTTTAGTAAATTAAGAGTTTTAGCGGGTTTCTCTCTTGTTTCTAAAACTACATGATCTGAG
The DNA here is from genome assembly GCF_052047695.1 of Candidatus Pelagibacter sp. HIMB1623. Lineage (NCBI taxonomy): Bacteria > Pseudomonadati > Pseudomonadota > Alphaproteobacteria > Candidatus Pelagibacterales > Candidatus Pelagibacteraceae > Candidatus Pelagibacter > Candidatus Pelagibacter sp. HIMB1623. The sequence goes on along the minus strand of NZ_JBNAJN010000012.1, from coordinate 104,130 downwards.
TAGTTATTTAATTTTATTCCTTTTAGATATTTGGATATTTTTTTTTTAAATTCGCTGAATTCTAATTTGTTAAGACAAATTGAATATTTATAATTTTTATTATTTTCTTTGGTGTAAATTGCAAATCCTGCACTGTCAGGTCCTCTTGTTGCCATACCATCTAGCATTCCAGATAAAAATTTACCTAAATGTTTTTCGTATTTTTTTGTTTTTAAATAAATTCCAACTATTCCACACATAATTTCTTAAGATTATTTAAATAAAGATATTAAAAAATCCTTATAGTAGATTAGATTAACCACTACAATAATTATCACAGCAGCTATAACTCCGTATTTCGCCTTAGGAAAAGCTACCCCTCTCATTTTAGAGGGTCTTAATTCTTCATTATTTTGATCTTTCATAATTTTTTCCAAAAAAAAAAGGCGCCACAAATTATGTGACGCCTTCTTTTAATTTTAATTACCAATCAGTAATATTGCTTTTATGGTCGTTAGCACCATGTTTCTTTTTAGCTAATCTTGAAAGTTCATCACTCTCAGATTTTGCAGTTAAGACATGCCAACCAATCCATAAGATTACAGCAATGATTACCAGTATTCCTTCACTAGATCCAGCACCAGGGTAAACAGCACCAACCACTTCCTCAGCTGGTTTGTTAAGGTGATCTATCCAGTTTGTTACTGTAGCCATATATTTCTCCTTTACCTGGTTGCAGATGAAACTGCTTTTTCATCTTCTTTAGCAGCCTCCATCATTTCATAATCTAGTCCAGCTATTTCTACCTCTCGAGGGATTCTTAATTTACCCATACCGTGAAGCACTTTAGCTATGACATAGCCTGGTATTAGTCCAAGAACAACAAACATAATTATTGCTCCAATGAACTGTCCAAGAGGATTGATTGTTGCATAAGTAGTTCCATCCCACATAGCACCCACACTGTAACCAGATGAAGGGTAGCCCCATAAAACAAAACCACAAATTATTAGACCAACAACTCCTGCATAACCGTGAACTGCTACTGCACCAACTGCATCATCGATTTTGAACTTTCGTTCAACCCAGTAATGTAGTTTGTATGCAATCACAACACCGATCATACCAATGATCATTGATTGAATTGGATGATATAAGTCATTTCCAGCTGAAGCACAGATAACACCTGCTAGTCCACTAGAGTATGTCCAGAAAGGATCACCTTTAGCAATCCAATAACCAGCCAATAATCCTCCTGATAACGACATCAAGAAGTTAAAGGTAATACCACTAAGTGTTGTAGGAGTTACATATATGTTTGTAGCTGTCCAATAAGATATACCTTCCATTCCATATTCTGGACCTAAGTCAAAAATTGGAATGTTACATGCAGCATAAAATCCCCAGAAACCAGTGTAAATTAAAAATAATCCAACTGTTACTAGCCAAGGATTTCTAGGCCCAATGTTTCTTGGTTCACCACTTGATGAGAATTTTCCAATTCTTGGACCCAAAACCACAAGAACACCTAAAGCAAATCCACCTGCTACTGCGTGAATTACTCCTGATGCATATGCATCATGATATCCTAAAAGTTTTAGCATCCATCCATCAAAGTGCCATCCCCAAGCAGCATCAATTGTCCAAAATACAGATCCAATTGCAATTGCTAAAACACCAAATGCAAATGTTGTAATTCTTTCAATGATTGCTCCTGAAACGATAGAAGCAGCTGTCCAAGAAAACAGAAGGAAAGCAGCCCAGAAGACACCAGAAATGTGATCTCCTAGATTGATAGCCATAAGTTCACTTGTAGCTGTATACCAAGTAGCACTAAACGCAGACTCGTCTGTGATTAGAGCAGTACTCTCATTCATTATTGAAGGTGCTAATCCAGGTCCTGTTGGAAAAGCCCAGTAAATCCACCAACCAAATAAAAACCAAGTTACTGTTACCAAAGGTATCAGCATTGTGTTTTTCATAAGAGTATGTTGATGGTGTTTGTATCGAGAAGCTCCAACTTCATACATACAGAATCCAACGTGAATTAAAAACATCAGTACTACTGTTACCCAATAGTAGAACTCTGTAAATATGGTAGTAAGAGCAGCTAACTGATCAGTCATTTTCTCTCTCCATATTAGTTTTGCTAAACTTTATAAAATTATTGAGTTTGTTACAAATATAAAGAGATCTAAAAACCCAGTGAGATCACTAGGTTTTTAGATTTAAAATCAACTATTGATTGTGATTTAAAATTTTAGGTATGCTTTTTTCAAATCAACAAGAGGATGTTTTGGAGACATTTGAAACTTAACTAAAAGTTCTCTTGCAATCATGTCTCTGTCTTGTTGATTGTTAGGAAGTTTTATTGATTTTGGAATTGTTACCCATCCATTTGCATTTCTGCAAAACACAGCAGGTCTTCCTTCTTCATAACCCATGTGCACATCTTCTAACCAATTTAAATCATCCCATCCCATTGCCTCAATATATTTTTTTAAGAATGGAGTTATTTTCTTATAATCAGGCAACAGGTTAACGTCATATCTATAACCAATCGACTGGCCTATCATTTTTTCTCTAGCAGTTTGTTTTTTTACTCCAAACTTGACTTTTGAAACCTTAGCTTTTGATTTAGTTTTTTTAGTTTTCTTTTTAGCCATCGTTACCTCTTATATTTTATGATAGTTATCAACACCGACAGTGTAGTTTGTACCTGCAAGTGGAACTTTCGCTAATGCAGACGCCTCAGAAGTTAAAGCTGCTAAATCTTCTGGTTCTAACGAATGAATATTTGTCTTACCACAAGCTCTAGCTAACAATTGAGCTTCTAATGTCATTGAGTGAAGATAGTTATATACTCTCAATGCAGCATCATCAGGATTTAATCTTGCTCTTAATTTAGGATCTTGTGTGGCAACACCAACTGGACATCTTCCAGTATGGCAGTGATAACACTCTCCAGCTTTTACACCCATTTCTTTTTCGAAATCAGCCTCTGGAATATCTTTATTACAATTAAGTGCAATCATTGATCCTGTACCAATTGCAATTGCATCAGCACCAAGTGCTAAAGCTTTAGCCATATCAGCACCATCTCTTATTCCACCTGCATAAATTAATGTTACTTTTCCAGTTTTACCTACATCATCAATTGCTCTTCTTGCTTCTCTAATAGCAGCAATTCCTGGAATTCCAGTGTTTGCAGCAGCAATGTGTGGTCCTGCTCCAGTAGATCCTTCCATACCATCTAAATAAATAGAGTCTGGATCACATTTTGCAGCCATACGCACATCATCATAAACTTTAGATGCGCCAAGTTTTAACTGAATTGGAACTTTATTTTTCGTTAATTGTCTTAACTCTTCAACTTTTAGAGCTAAATCATCTGGACCTAACCAGTCAGGGTGTCTTGCAGGTGATCTTTGGTCAATACCTGATGGTAGTGATCTCATTTCTGCAACTTGGTCGGTTACTTTTTGACCCATTAAGTGTCCACCCATACCAACTTTTTGCCCTTGTCCAATAAATACTTCAATTCCATCAGCTAATTGAGCGTGATGAGGATTAAAACCATATCTTGATTGAATACATTGGTAATACCATTTCTCTGAATATCTTCTTTCATCTGGTATCATTCCACCTTCACCTGAACAAGTAGCGCTTCCCGCCATAGTAGCTCCTCTTGCTAAAGCAGTTTTTGCTTCATATGAAAGTGCACCAAAACTCATTCCTGTAATGTAAACAGGTATATCTAATTCAATTGGGTTCTCACATCTTGGACCAATTACAGTTTTAGTTTCACACTTTTCTCTATAACCTTCGATTACAAATCTTGTAAGTGTTCCAGGCAAAAATACCAAATCATCAAATGTTGGAATCTTTTTCATTAATGCCATTCCACGCATTCTGTATCTTCCTAATTGAGATTTAATGTGAATGTCGTCTATTACTTCAGGAGTAAAAATAGCATTATGTCCTAGTAGACTTTTATTTCTTTTTCCTTCTTCATGTACATGGACATCAGCTTTTCCACCAACGCCTTTACCATTCTTTTTACTTTTTTTCTTAGGCATTAAATTGCTCCCTTCTTCTCTGTAGGTTCTAAATTATCGTAATTCCAAAGTTTTTTACCAGCTACAATTTTTTTCATTTTACTTACATCAAAATTTTCACCAATTTCTGCAACTTTTAATTTTCTTTTTAACCAATCTTGGTCACTATCTGTTAGTTCAGCGTCTACGGCATCACTTCCGTAAGATCCAATTTCACCACCAACAAAAATAGTTCCATCGTACATCGAGTCTCCTAAATTAATTCCAACATTACCAAGAATTATTATTCTTCCTCTCTGCATCATGAAACCAGTGAATGCACCAGCATCTCCACCAATAATGATAGTTCCACCTTTCATATCAATACCAGTTCTAGCACCAACGCTACCTTTGCAGATTAAGTCTCCTCCTCGAATAGCAGCGCCAAAACAAGATCCAGCATTTTTTTCAATAACCACTTTTCCAGCCATAAGGTTTTCAGCACATGACCAACCAACTCTTCCGTTAATTCTAACGATTGGACCATCGCACGAACCCATTCCAAAATACCCTAAACTTCCTTCAAAAATTAAATTAAGTTTATTTAAAATACCAACACCTAAACTGTGTTTTCCTTGAGGGTTTTTGATTACAATTGTTCCGTAACCTTGGCTCATTAAATTATCAATTTCCTTGTTAGCTTCTGGAGCTGTCATGTCTTTTACATCAAGCTCAGTTCTTTTATTAAAATCTACATCGTATGTTCCAAAATAATAAAAGTTTTCAGCTTCATCAGGATTAAAGAATTTTTGTTGAGTTCTTCCTGTTAAAACCTCAGTATGCATACCCATAGATTGGGCTTTAGATTTTTTAGATACAGTTTTTAGATTTGCCATACTTTTACCTCCCCATCAAATGGATCATATGTGTCTATTTCTTGTGGTAATACAGATCTAATAGCTATTTCTTCTGATCCCATTGCAACTAAATCATCTGACTCATATAAAACTAAAGGTTTTGCAGCCATAGTGTCTTTAGCCATACCTAAAGAGTCTTTTGTCGCCACGAAGTAAGTAAATACTCCGTCTAAACCAGTTAAACTCTCTTTCATACCTTCTTCTAAAGTTGCTCCATCTCTCATTTTTTCTGCAAGATAAACTGCGATTAGTTCTGAGTCACACTCAGACATAAATCTCATTCCTTTATTTTCTAAAACTCTTCTATTGTTCCAATAGTTGGTTAACTGACCATTGTGAACTACAGAAACGTCACTAAAAGGATAGCCCCAGAAAGGATGGGCAGATTTGATATCAACACCAGACTCAGTTGCCATTCTAGCATGACCTATTGCATGAGTTCCAACAAGTTTATCTAGACTATATCTATCACAAACCATTTTCGCGTTACCTAAATCTTTAATAACCTCTAATGATTTACCCATAGATAAAATCTCTACACCCGGAATGCTTTCTATTCTTTGAGAAAAATCTAACAAATCTTTTGCATTGTAATCAATTTCATATCTTAAAGAGTAGGGAAGTGTTCTTTCTTCTTTAACAACTTTAGCTCCCATTTCAGCTAAAGTTTGATCTACAACTTTTTTTCTTTCATCATATACAGAAACATCTTCCATAATTGATGAACTTCCTTCTCCAACGTTCTCACCAACTTTAAAACGCATGATGAAATTTTTGCCGTCTGTATCTCCATACAAAGCATACCCAGTAGAGTCTTCACCTCTATGTTTTAACGCTTGAAGCATTCCTTGTAATTCGCTTCCAACATTTGAGGATTTTCCTCTATGAATTAATCCTGCTATCCCACACATATCCTTTATACCTTTCTATCTATCTATTAATTAACGACCTACGGTAAGCAATCAAGATAAGTATCCAGATCCCATTGAGTAGTAGCACCCAAGAATCTTTCCCACTCATCATTTTTGTACCAGTGGAAAACTTTATACATTTCATCTGGCATTGCAGATTTGATAACCTCATCCTCTGCAAGTCTAGCCAAAGCTTCACCAAGACTTAATGGAAGTTTTTTAACATCTTTACCAGCTTTTTGAGCTTCGTAAATATTTCTAGACTCAGGAGCAGCTGGTTTTAATTTTTTACTAATTCCATGATCACATGCTTTTAGTAATGCTGCACCTAATAAGTATGGATTATGCATAGAGTCTACTGATCGGTATTCAAATCTACCTGGTGCAGAAACTCTTAATCCACAAGTTCTATTTTGGTATCCCCAGTCAGCATAAACTGGTGCCCAGAAACCTTGGTCCCATAATCTTCTATAAGAGTTAACAGTAGAAGATCCTAATGCTGTTAGTGCTGGCAAGTGTTCCATGATACCCGCAATTGATTGCAAACCAATTTTACCTGGTAATTGCATATCTTTAGTATCAGGCATAAAAGTATTTGTTCCACCTTCAACGTAACTAAATACTTCTTCAACACCTGGAAGTTTTTTGTTTCCAAGTTTGTTTACTTTAACTTTTCCACCTTTCCATAGAGACATATTAGTATGACATCCACTTGCAGAAACTCCCATGAAAGGTTTAGTCATAAAGCAAGCTATCAAGTTATGTTCTCTTGCAACTTGAGCACAAATTTGTCTGTATGTTGATAATCTATCTGCGTTTCTTAAAACGTTATCATAAGTCCAGTTTAATTCTAATTGACCTGGTGCATCTTCGTGATCCCCTTGAATCATATCAAGACCCATCGCTTTTGCGTATTCAATTACCTTCATAAATACTGGTCTCAACGACTCAAATTGATCAATGTGATAACAGAATGGTTTAGAAAAACCTTTACCTGTAGGGGTTCCATCCTCATTTTTTGTTAACCACATCATTTCAGGCTCAGTACCAACTCTTAATTCTAGACCATGTTTTTTCTTAAATTCATCCATGAAAATTCTTAGATTTCCTCTACAGTCTGAAGTTAAGTGACCTCCTGGATTTTTTCTTTCTTCTCTGTTTCTAAAACATGTTACAAAAACTCTTCCAACTCTTTTGTCCCAAGGTAGTTGAACAAAAGTTTCTGGATCAGGAATTCCAACAAGTTCCATAGCCTCTGGACCATAACCAATATAGTTATTATGACGATCTAAAAATAAGTTTGCTGTTGCTCCGTAAACTAATTGAAATCCTTTTTCTGCTGTTCTTTCCCAGTGATCTGCAGGTATACCTTTACCTACGACTCTTCCTGTTACAGAAATAAATTGATAATAAATATAAGTTATCCCAAGTTCGTTAATTTTTTCTCGAACTTTTTTTACTAGTTTAGCTCTACCTGGCTGGTTAACATGTTTTTCTAGATCCGTCATTTTCACCCCTCAATGAATTATTAAATATTCAAGCGTAGCTGAAAACTTTATTCGTGTCTAGGCTTAGAGTTTAACTCCAAGGGAACGGACTGTTAGAAGTCGGATGAAGTTCACCCTTCTCGTAACGGTTGAATCTAAACGGCTTCAATAAATCACTTTCAGTACCAAGAATTTCTTTTGCAACAAGTTCACCAACACCAATCATTTTATATCCGTGATTAGCATCAGCAATCATGTAAACGTTTTCAAAAAATCTATCGAAGATAGGAAAAGAGTCAGGTGTCATACAGCCTAAACCACCCGATGGTCCTTTTCTGTATAAATCTGATTTTCCTTCAAATCTTTTTTGGCAGTGCGCAAGTGCTGAACACCACATTTCACTAAAAGCATCTGTTGTTTGATACTCTGGAGATTCAATTCCATAAGGATCAACATTTACTTCATCAAAATGTTTTTTAACAATGTAAGGAGAAGTTCCACCTTGTACACCCAAACCTTCAATATCAGGTTTATAATAAATTCCCCAAATTTTATCTGTTAATAATTTTTTTGTTTTGTCAGAGTACAAAGGTGCTGTTGAGTCAACGTGAACTACAGGCGGTTGTTTACCATCATTTGTTTTTAAGAAATCTGGCTCAACTCCAATTACTCCTTCTTGAAGCATCCAGTAAGTCCACATATCAGTTTCATGCATCTTACCATCTTTACCTTTTATGTGAGCTGTCTTTGGTAACTCTAACATATTCCAAAAATCTCTTGCCCATGGTCCTGCACCAACAACTACTTGTTCGCACTCAATAGTTCCTTTGTCGGTTTCAACACCAGTTACTGCTTGACTGTTACTTCCTTTTTTAAAACCTGTTACTCTTACACCTTTCATAACTTGCACACCATTAGATGTAGATTTACTCTCAAGGGCTTTAATTGAATCTTTATTAAATGCGTATCCACCTTTTTTCTCATGAAGAACAGAAGTGATACCTTGAGCTTGCCAATCATCAAAAATTCCCTTCATGTAATTAGTGCAATCTTTTTCACCTTCAATAAAAACTGACTCATATCCAATTGCTTTTTGTTGCTCATAAATACTTGCAACATCTTCATGCATTACCTCTGGAGATATTTGTAAGTATCCAACTGGATTATATTTGAATGCTTTAGGATCACTTTCCCAAACTGAAACTGAATGAGCCATCAATTCTCTCATTGCTGGCTGAAAATAATTATTTCTAACAACTCCACATGCAATTCCACTCGCACCAGCAGCTGTATCTTTTTTCTCTAAAACAACTATGTCACCAGGATTTTTGTAAGTTTCTGAAAGTTTCCATGCAGTACTCAAACCGTGAATACCACCACCGATTATCACTACTTTTGCTTTTGAGGGTAATGTCGTCATATCAAAACATTATTTTTTGATAATGTTAATTAATATAATTATTTATAGAAGTAAAAATTATATATAAAAATTAGATACTTTTTATATAAATCAAAAAATGAATTAATAACTGATGTTTTTTAGTGTTTCTAAGTAGTCATTAAATTCTTTAATAAATGACTCACTTGGGACTATATTTTTAATTCGCTGATCAGTTGAAGTTTTTTCTAGTTTAAAGAATCCTTTTTCACAAGCTTCAGTAATTATTAATGCTGATTTTGGCCTAGATGTTTTAAATAATTTTGTTTTTAATTCTTCAACAGATAATTTTGAGCCTTCTTTAAATGCAGACATAACTAACAACATCATATGATAATGAGAAGGTGACTTTCTGAAAAAATAATTACTAGAAGTATGAGATTGTTTCATTTGCTCTTCCCAAAAATCTAAAAGGGTCTTCTTTTCTTTTGGCATTTTTTTAAGATCTTACTCTAGATTTAGTTGGATCGTAGAATGGAAACCCAACAACTTTTGCATTAATTCTTTTTTGGTGACCATCTATTTTTCCAACTTCAACTTCTGTTCCAATTTCTGAGTATTGAGCATCAATTCTACACAAGGCTACATTTTTATTTAGAGTTGATGATAGACATCCACTTGTAACAACACCTACTTGAGCTCTGCCAATATGAACACAATCACCATGCCCAGCAATTTCTTTTCCAATTAATTCTAAGCCAACTAATTTTTTTTGTGGATTGTTTTTTCTTTTAATCAATTCTTCTTTACCAATGAAATCTTCTTCTTTAGTTTTCAAAGGAACCGCAAATCCAATTCCTGCTTCAAAGGGATCTTGTTGACCATCAAATTCATTTCCAAATAAAATTAATCCAGCTTCTATTCTAAGTTTATCAAGAGCAGCAAAACCAGCAGGAATTAATCCATCATCTTTTCCCGCTTCCATTAACTTATCCCAAACCTCAGGAGCATGGTTTGGATGACACCAAACTTCATAACCAAGCTCACCTGTATAACCTGTTCTGGAAACGATTAATGGAATACCTTGTAATTCTTCAATTCTACAAATTGTAAATCTAAACCAACCAAGCTCATCAATAGATGGTTGAGTAGGTGGTGTAAAAATTATCTTTTTTAAAATTTCTCTACTTTTTGGACCTTGTATAGAAACATTACTGATTTGGTCTGTTGAATTTTTAACATTTGCATTAAAATTTTTTTTCTTCGCTATTTCTTTTAACCATTCTCCAGCATACTCATCACCACAAATCCATCTAAATCCTGTTTCGCTTAATCTTAATAATGTTCCATCATCAAACATCATTCCATTTTCATAACACATTGCAGAATATACAACTTGGCCAACTGATAATTTTTTGATGTTTCTTGTAAGTGTGTAGTTTAATAATTCTTCAGCGTCTGGACCTATTATTTCAAATTTTCTAAGTGAAGATAAATCAATTAATACCGCATCGTTTCTACAGGCATTATATTCATTTACTATTCCGTGTTTCGTATAATCATTTGGAAGCCAAAAACCTCTCGCATCAACAAAATTTCTTGTTAGTTGAGAAGTGCGTTCGTGGAAACCTGAATTTCTTGTTAATTTTTTTTCTGAATCTGTTTTCATTCGAAAAGCAAATGACTTTCTAAATTCTTTATTTTTGTCATAAGTTCTAACAAAAATTTCAGTAGGATTCCATGAATTACAAGCATCAATATCGCTAGGACAAGCGGTAGTACCTATTGTTAAATCTTTTAACGCTCTAAACATTACATAGTCACCTGGTCTAGAATAAGATTCGTCTGATATTACCGAGTTTAATCCAGCAGCCGAAGTATTAAAAAATAAATTAATTGCATGCCATCCCTTTTGTTTTTGAACTCCATATTTAGACATACTCTCAGTTAAATTGTCAGAGCAATTAGGATGACCAAAGTAACCTGCATCTTCATAATATTTTGAAGTGCATGCAAGATTAAAAGTATCATGTTTACCAACGGTATCTCTTATTACTTCTACTAAGGGTTCATGATCAGTATCATAAAATTTTGAATGTAATCCAGGACCAGGAAAAGTGTTTCCCATAAAAGTTCTAGTAGTTTGCCAATCCAATCCTTTTTCAATTCCTTTTTCTAATTTTTTTGTATCAAATGCTACAAAGTCTGAACATTGTCTCCCAGTTGGACTTATAACTTGAATGTAATCTCCTTCTTTAACTTGGTAAGATGTTGATGTTTCTTTATCTATGTTTTCTTCATAAAGTGGTTCAAAAACTGGATCAGGTATAACGCTTAGCTCTTTATCATTTGTAATTTTTGCTCTTTTAATAAATATAGTTAAATCTGTCGGTGGATTTTGTTTGGTAACATCCATATTTTCGCCAGGTGCAGCAAAGATTGCATAACATTTATCTTTTGATTTAAGTTTAATCTTTTCTTCAGCTTTTGTATCAAGATCAAAAATTATGGACGATTTAGATTCTTTTATATTTAAGTTTCTTTTTTTTAATTGATAATTTGTTGCTAAGATTGTTTCATCTTTTCTATTTAAAATGTCTCTTATAAAATTTTTTTGACTGTTTTCTTTTAAATTTAAAATTCCTAATTCTGACTTTCCATCTTTATTAAAACAAATTATTTCACAAATTTGATTTCCTTCATCATTAATAATTTCTATTTCATCGTCTGGAAAAATTTGAAAAGCAGTAAGAGCGCCGCCATTTACAATATGTCTTTCAACCCCAGGTGGTAAAATATTTAATCCAGGATTTTTAATGTCTTTACTTGTTCCAAACATTTTTAAAATTTTTTAATATTGATATATTTTTTATCATCATTTTTATTGATTAAATATATATATATTTTTTAGAACTAATAATTCTTTACCTAGCTATTCGTTTTAACATAGAGTGTCGTTATTAATATTAATAGAGGGGAAAAAAATGAAAAAAATAATGTCATTATTATCTGCTCTAGTTATTTCTGTAGTAAGTTTCTCAGGAATTTCTAACGCTGATAGCAAAAAGCCCATCGTAATCCCAACTCATAACTGGTCATCTCAAATTGTAATGGCTTACGTTATTGGTGGAATTTTTGAAAGCATGGGTAACAACGTAAAATATGTAAACGCTGACTCACAAGCAGTTTATGAATCAATCAGAATTGGAGACGTAACTATTTCTCACGAAGTATGGGAGTCTGCATTCGGTAAGTCATTTACTACTGCTTTAGACAAAGGTGGTTTACTTGACTGGGGTGATCATGAGGCAAGAACTCTTGAAGATATGGGTTACCCGAACTGGGTTGTTGAAAAAGGTTTGTGCCCAGGTCTACCAGATTGGACAGCTTTAAAAAATCCAGACTGTGCTAAAAACTTTACAACACCTGACTCTCCAGATGGAAAAGGAAGAATGTTGGAAGGACCTCAAAGTTGGCACGGTGATTTAATTCCACAAAGAATTGAAGCTTTAGGTTTAGGTGATCTTTGGTGGGTTAAATTTGCTGGAGGTGCAGATGCACTTTGGGCTGAATTAGCAGCTGCTGAAAAAGAAGGAAGAGGAACTATAATCTTTAACTGGACACCAAACTTTACAGATGGTGCTGGTTTCACATTTATTGACTTCCCTCCTTACACAGCAGGTTGCAGACCGGAAGATGGTGGTGATGGTAAATGTGGTTCTCCTGATGGATACTTGAAAAAAGCTGTTCATGAGGATTTCCCAAAAACTCACCCAGATGCAGCAGCAGCATTTAAAAAGATGTCATTCTCAACAAGTCACATTGGTGCGATGGCAGCTTTAGTTGATGTTGATAAAATGACTCACGAAGATGCAGCTAAAAAATGGTTAGCTGACAACGAGTCAGTTTGGAAACCTTTTACTAAATAAGGGTAAAAGTTAAAAAAATTAAAATCTCCCCCAACTTGTTTGGGGGGGATTTTTTTTTATTGTAATTTGTGTAAAGTGACAAAATGAAAAAATTTCTAATTTTCATATTTTTAATTTCTTTAATTAACTCATCTGCATTTGCTCGAAGTACAGGATGTAAAGAAGGAAACTGTGAAAATGGTTTTGGTAAATGGATTTATACCGATAAGACAACTTATGAAGGTGAATGGGTTGCAACAAAAAAAGAAGGCCAAGGAGTTGAGACATGGCCTAACGGATATATTTACAAAGGTGAATTTAAAAATAGTCAATGGAGCGGAAAAGGAGTTTTGACTTTTCCAGATGGATCTACTTATGACGGTGAATGGTCCAAAGGTTTTATGAATGGACAAGGAACATTTACTTGGGCAGATGGTAAACAAAAATCAGGCACTTGGGTAAACGGAAAGTTACAAGAGTAATGTCAAAAGAAAATAGTTTAAATAAAACTGAAGACAATTCAAACTCAACAAAGCAATTTATTGGATTAGTTATTGTTACAGCAATAGTGATAGCTTTTTTTGCTGTTTTAAATGGAATATTTGGAGGGGGAGATGAGCTTGTAGAAAAAATGAAATTAGAAGAACAAAGAATTGCTGAAGAAAGAAAACTAAGTGAATTAATATCTAAATTACCTTCAGGAATATTAGTATCGTTCGATGGAACTGATCATTACAGATTAACTGATGAAGTGTATGAACAAGTATGTAAAGCTACAAAATTAATTCCACAACGTGCAATTATGGGAGCTAATTTTTTAAATTTTAGAGCACATGAGATTTACACAAAAAATGGAAATAAAATTGATGAAACATTTGTTAAGTGGGATCAAGAAAAAGGCAAGTGTTATGCAGGTTTTACTGTAAGTGGAAACAATGTAGGAATTGATGAAAGTATCACTGTCAGTGGAGAAGCCTTAAGTTTTTTAAGCACAGGTATTGATACAAGAGTTTACTATATTAAGAATTTTTAATGATGAAAGGTTACAATAATTAACATTTAAATTTTATTGAATTTCATATAACTTTGAAAAGATTTATGTCTGAGACCGTTATTAAGTGTGAGTCAGTTTATAAAATTTTTGGTGAGAATGCCAAAAAAATGCTTGAAGAATCTAACGGTAATGTAGATGCAAAAACATTTCAAGAAAACGGTTGCATAGTTGGAGTTAACAACGCTTCGTTTGAAGTTGCAAAAGGAGAAATGCTTGTAGTAATGGGTTTATCTGGTTCAGGTAAATCAACATTACTAAGATGTATTTCAAGATTAACAGATGCAACTGGAGGAAAAATTTTTATAGAAGGCCAAGACTTACTTCAATTAAACAATAAAGAATTAATTGAGCTTAGAAGAAATAAAATGGGAATGGTTTTCCAAAGCTTTGCTTTGTTGCCTCATAAAACAGTTGTAGAAAATATTGCTTTCCCACTTCAGATAAAGGGTATTAAAACTGAAGACAGTATTAGTAGAGCAATGGAAATGGTCAAACTAGTTGGACTTGATGGAAGAGAAAATTATTTTCCAAGAGAACTTTCAGGAGGTCAACAACAAAGAGTTGGGATTGCTAGATCTTTAGCGGTGGAACCCGATATTTGGTTCTTAGATGAACCATTTTCAGCATTAGACCCATTAATAAGAAAAGAAATGCAAGATGAATTTTTAAGACTTCAAGAAAAATTACAAAAAACAATTATGTTTATTACTCATGATTTTGATGAAGCTTTAAAATTAGCGGATCGAATTGCGATTATGAAAGATGGTATTATAGAACAGCTAGATACACCTGCTAACATTGTTTTAAATCCAGCTACAGAATATGTAAGAAAATTTACTGAAGAAGTTCCAAGAGAAAAAGTTTTAGTTATTGAAGATGTGATGGATAGTTCAAATAAAGATAATTTAGGAGATTTAAAAGTTTCAAAAGATGACATTATCGAAAATGTTGCAGAAAAAATTCTTACCCAAGAAAAAATTGTAGGAGTGGTTGACTCCAATAACAATATTATTGGTTCAATAAAACCTTCAACAATCATTGATACAGTTTTTGGAGGAAGAAAAAATAGTAGCTAGACCATGGAATATTTAAAAAAATACCCAAAGTTGTTTCAATGGATATTTTTGCTGGTTGTATTTTTTTCTCTATGTTTTGCAATAGATGTTCCTGAAACTTATAAATTTATAAGAGGCCAAGCAGAATTTGTAAAAGATCCTAACCAAAGTGTTTATTTTTTTCTAGGTAAAGAAGTTCGTTATTATGCGTTTGATGTGTTTTGGAGACTACCACCTTTACTTGGTTGGTTGCCTATCTGGATAAACGACTCTTTATTTTTCTTAATGAACGAGTGGATGCCAATGGAGTTTTGGAATGAAGATACTCAAGAGTTTAAAACAAGACCGCTGTTATTAGAGATAAGTAGAAATTTAACGTCTTTTATGACGTTTTTGATTGAGTTGATTAGAGAAATTTTACTTGGTGGATTAGAAACTATAGTTGCGTTCACTAGCTGGGATTTTATTGATGCTTATCCTTGGTTAGAATTACCAGGTTTACCTTGGACTATCGTTGCAGCCGGAGCAACAATACTTGCATATAAACTAAGTGGTATAGGACTTGCTTTATTTGCAGGTTTAACAATGGTCTATATTTCAATCTTTGGTCAGTGGAAACCTTCAATGCAAACACTTTCTTTTATATTAGTGGCTGTTCCTTTGTCATTTGCATTTGGTATCAGTCTAGGTATTGCTGCTTACAAAAGTAAAAGAGTTGAAAATGCTTTGTATCCAATTCTTTTAGTGATGCAAACTATGCCTCAATATGCAGTATTAGTTCCTGCACTTGTTCTATTTGGCGTTGGTGATCATGCAGCTGTAATAATTACAATGGTAGTAGCAGTTCCTCCAATGATTTTATTAACCATTCTTGGACTACGAGCAGTTCCTCCAGAGGTGATCGAAGCAGGAAGAATGAGTGGTTGCACAAATTGGCAGTTAATGACTAAAGTACTTATTCCAACCGCAAGAAGAGATATCTTAATAGGAGTTAACCAAGTAATTATGGTTTGTTTTTCTATGGCAGTAATCTCTGCGTTTATTGGTGCTAAAGGTCTAGGATTTAATCTATTGCTTGCTTTAAACCAACTTAACATTGGTCTCGCTCTTGAGGCAGGTTTATGTATTAGTTTGATTGCAATTCTATTAGATAAAATGTCATTAGCGTGGGCAAATCAACAACAAGATTATTTCGGCAATCTTACTTTTTTCCAAAGAAATAAAAATATTATATTTTTTGGTGGATCAGTAGTTGTTGGAATTGTTCTTGCTTATATCGGTACTTTTGTTTTCAAAGGTACATTTAATTATTTATTTGAAGTTCCGCACAACAAAGGATTTTCAACAGCTGATTTTTGGAACAAGGGTGTTGATTGGATTTTTGATACATTCTTTGTTTACATAAAAGCATTTAATACATGGTTAATTACAGAAGTGCTTCAACCAATGAGAGCTTTATATTTAAGAATGCCAGCTGTTGCCACTTTAGTATTAGCTGTAGGAGCTGGTTATCTAATTGGAGGAATTAGATCAGCATTAGTTGTTGCCGCTTTAACTTTATTTATAGCATTAAGTCCATGGTGGGATAGAGCATTGGTTACATTATACATGGCAACTTTTGGAGTAGTAGTTTCTTGCATAATAGGTTTTACAGTTGGAACTTTATGTTTCCAAAATAAAAAGTCTGCAGCGTTTATGTTAGGGGTTTGTGATATTTTTCAAACGTTCCCATCGTTTGTATACTTAATTCCAGTAATGATGTTATTTGGAATTACAGATACTTCAGTTTTAATTGCAGTAATTGTTTACGCAACAATTCCAGCAACCAGATACACTATTGAAGGATTAAGAAGTGTACCTGCTGGTTTGCATGAAGCAGCAACGATGTCTGGTGTTAATAAATTTCAAAGATTAACTAAGATTGAATTTCCATTAGCTTTCCCACATATGATGCTTGGAATAAATCAAACAATCGTATTTGCTTTATTTATGGTCATAATTGGAGCTTTTATTGGAACAGAAGATTTAGGACAATATATTTTAAAAGCATTGTCAGATAAAAATGGAGCTGGAATAGGATTAACACTAGGTATCTGTGTTGCTTTCATAGGATTGATTTTTGATAATTTAATCAGAACTTGGGTTGAGAAAAGAAAAAAACACTTAGGTATAGCTTAGTCCATTGAAAAAATTTATTATTTCCATCGATCAAGGAACGACATCTTCAAGAGTAATTTTATTTGATACAAAAGGTAATATTGTTTTTGTTTCACAATATGAATTTAAACAATATTTTCCAAAAAATGGCTGGGTTGAACATAATCCAAATGAGATCTGGTCCACAACACTTAGCGCTTTAAAACAAGTAATAAATAAAGCAAAAAAATTAAAAGGCCACATACTCACAATCGGAATTACAAATCAAAGAGAAACTACAATTCTATGGAATAAAAAAACAGGAAAGCCAATTTATAATGCAATTGTATGGCAAGATAGAAGAACTCAAGACTACTGTAAATTACTTAAGAAAAAAAATTATGAAAATTCATTTAGAAATAAAACTGGATTATTTATAGATCCATATTTTTCAGCAACTAAAATTAAATGGATTTTAGATAATGTTAAAATTTCAAAAAAACTTCTTAGTTCAAATGATTTATTATTTGGGACTGTAGATACATTTTTGATTTGGAAATTAACAAAAGGTAAGCAGCATTTAACAGAAGCATCTAATGCAAGCAGAACAATGCTGTATAATATTAATAATAATAAATGGGATAAAGAAATTTTAAAAAAACTAAATATTCCTCATAAAATTTTACCAGAAGTTAAAAACTCAGCAGATAATTTTGGAAAAACAGATAAAAAAATTACAGGAGTTGAAATTTCAATTTCTGCAGTTCTTGGCGATCAACAAGCTGCAGCATTTGGACAAACTTGTTTTGAAAAAGGATCTATAAAAAGTACGTATGGTACCGGTGCTTTTGTTATTATGAATACCGGTCCAAAGAAAATTAATTCAAAAAATAAATTACTGACTACCATTTGTTATCGATTAAATAATAAAAATACTTACGCCTTAGAAGGTTCAATTTTTATAGCTGGCGCAGGAGTACAATGGCTAAGAGATAAAGTAAAATTAATTAATAAAGCACCTGAAACAGAAAAAATTTCAAAGTCATCTAAAATTAATGATGGTGTTTTTGTTGTACCAGCTTTTAGCGGAATGGGGGCACCTTATTGGAGACCAGATGCAAGAGGAGTAATTACAGGACTAACAAGAGACAGTGATTGGAAAAGTATAGTGAGAGCAACAGTAGAATCTGTTGGTTATCAAAGTTTTGATTTGTTTGATTCAATGAACAAGGATGGTTTGAAACCAAGAATAGTTAAGGTAGATGGTGGAATGGTTGCAAATAATTGGTTTACACAATTTTTAGCTGACATTATTAATTTAAAAGTAGTTAGACCAAAAATATTAGAGACAACTGCTTTGGGTGTAGCTTTGTTAGCTGGACTTCAAATAGGAGAATATAAATCATTAAATCAAATCAAAAATATGTGGAAAAAAGATCGTGTTTTCTCTCCAAATATTAAAAAAACATTAAGAAACGAACTTTTAGCGGGGTGGAAACTAGCAATTAAAAAAACATTAGCGTAATCATTCTTATGAAAAAAGTTTTAATAATAGGAGCGGGTGCAATGGGTGCTGCATTTACTTTTCCTCTTGCTGACAATAATCATAAAGTAACTTTAACCGAGCCTTACAGCAAAGATCTCTTAAATAAATTAATAACAAAAAAAAAATTTCATCCAGCATTAAAACTTAAATTATCAAAAAAAGTTTCTATCAAAAAATTTTCATCAGAATTACTTAATGAAAAATGGGATTTAGTTGTTGTTGCAGTAAGTTCTATTGGAATTGAAATGGTTAGACAGCATTTAAAAAATATAAAGAAAAAAGTTTCTATTCTCGTTTTGACCAAAGGTCTTAAATATGATCGAAATAATAAAAAAATTATTACTATGTCGGAACAACTAAGCAAAGGAAATCAAAATTTAAATATTTCAGTATTAAAAGGACCTTGTTTAGCAAAAGAGTTGACAAAAAAAATCAAAAGTTACACTGTGATAGCAGATAAGAATATTAATATCGCAAAAAACATAGGAAAATTAATCTCAACTAAATATTACAAAACAGAATATTCAAGCGATGTAAAAGGCGTTGAATTTTCATCTGCAATTAAAAATATATATTCAATGATTATTGGATCAGGTGAAGGTGAAAATACTGCTTCAGCTTTATTTAGAAAATCATTAGATGAAATGGAATATTTAATAAAATATTTCAGAGGTAAAAAAGAAACAGTTCACGGGTTAGCTGGAGTGGGTGACTTATATGTTAGTGCAGTTGGAGGAAGAAATAGCAAAATGGGCGAATATTTGGGAAAAGGCTATACTTTTAAAATTGCAAAAAATAAGTTTATGAAAAATGATACAGTTGAGGGCGCAGATCTGGCTAGAGAGATTGCACCCTACATATTGAAAAAAATTAATAAAAATAAAATACCACTTATGCATGCACTATTAAGTGCAATCACAAAAAATAAAAAATTAAAACTTAACTATTAATTATTTATTTAAAAAAGTCTTCATCGAGTCATCCATCGCAGTTTCCCATGGAGTATGGTGTATAGGTGCAACAGAACCTGTAACAGGTGATGAAAACGATTTGTTTCTGTAAGTTAAGATGTCTTCTACTTTATGATGCTCCCACTCTTTGAAATGTTTTCTGATTAGTTCAAAATCTATTTTTGGATAATCAGACATATCATGAAGTTCTTTCGTGTACTCAGTTTGAAAATCAATCATTTGATCAGGGTTTTCTAATTTTTCCTCCATAGCAACCCATTTGTTGATATCTTTATTTATTTCATCTGCACTTGGCATTTGAATTTTCCCAATAATTACATCTCTTGCAAACCAAGCTTGGCAATCAAACATATTAAAAGTATGGAATTGGTCTTGCATACCAAGATATAAAAGTTTGTGATTATCCTGCCAAACAACACCTTTATATAATTTCGGTGGATACAATCTGTTATGTGTCTTTAACTTTATGCTTTCATCTAAAAATGGAAAGTGATGCAAGTAGCCTGTACACAAAATTATTGCATCAGCATCTTGTTCAGTACCATCTTTAAAAATTGCCTTTTTTCCTTCCAATCTATCTAGATAATGAACTTCTTTCATACCTTTAGGCCATTTAAATCCCATAGGCGCATTTCGATATCCTATAGTTACACTTTTAGAACCATATTTATTACATTGCAGCGCAACGTCTTCTGCTGAATAACTACTTCCCAAAACTATTACATCTTTTCCCCTAAATTCTTCTGCATCTCTAAAATCATGTGAGTGCATTATTCTTCCTGGAAAAGAATTCATTCCTTTATATTCAGGAATAAAAGGAACTGAGAAATGACCAGTAGAAACAACCAAATAATCAAATGTATCCTTTGAAATTTCATCCTTTACTTTGTCTTGATAAGTTATTTCAAATTTTTCATTGTTGAAAGTGACATTGGTTACTTTTGTGTTTAGTTTTATTTTATTTTTAATTTTGCCTTTGCTTACTCTTCCAAGAATATAATCTTGTAAAACTTCTCTTGGAGGAAAAGAAGGAATTGGCTGCCCAAAATGTTCATCAAAAGAATAATCTGCAAACTCTAAACATTCTTTAGGACCATTGGACCATAAATATCTATACATGCTATTATGAACTGGATCTCCATATTGGTCACTACCTGTTCTCCAATTATAATTCCACAAACCTCCCCAATCTTCTTGTTTTTCAAAACAAACTATTTCAGGAATTTTTTCACCTTTATTTTCAAGGTGTTCGAATGCTCTTAACATTGAGAGACCACAAGGTCCTGCTCCAATAATTGCAATTTTGCTCATTGTATTTTCTCCAGTTTAAAAATATGCTTTTTAAATATAAACAAATTAAAAATAAAATTACAATATAAATATTAAACTTAAGATGGCAGAGATAAATATTTCAAACATAAATAAATATTTTGGATCTACACATGTAATCAAAGATGTCTCTCTAAATATTAAAAGCGAATCTTTCACCGTATTAGTTGGACCAAGCGGATGTGGTAAATCAACAATGTTAAGAATGATTGCTGGTTTAGAGGAGATCAACTCGGGAACAATTTCAATTGACGGACAAGTTGTAAACGATCTTCCACCAAAAGAAAGAAATATAGCAATGGTCTTTCAATCTTATGCATTGTATCCACACATGACAGTGTTTGATAACATGGCTTTTGGTTTAAAGATTGAAAAAAAATCTAAAGAGGAGATTACAGAGAGAGTTATGGAGGCTGCTAAAATTCTTCAAATTGAAGAATACTTAGAGAGAAAACCAAAACAATTGTCAGGAGGACAAAGACAAAGAGTTGCAATTGGTAGAGCCATTACAAGAAAACCAAAAGTATTTTTATTTGATGAACCATTGTCTAACTTAGATGCAGCTTTAAGGGTTCAGATGAGGGTCGAGCTTGCTAAATTGCATGATCAATTAAATGCAACAATGATTTATGTTACCCACGATCAAACAGAAGCAATGACACTTGCAGATGATATAGTTGTATTGGATCAAGGTATTGTTTCTCAAAAAGGATCACCTTTAAAATTATACAATAAGCCAGAAAACTTATTCGTTGGGGGTTTTATTGGTTCACCAAAGATGAACTTTATTAATTCTAAAGTAATTAGCTCAAATAGCTCTAGCACCGAAGTTGAAATTTCAGGACAAGGAAAAATTATCGTTCCAAAAACTTCTGATACAGTTTCACCTGGTGATAATGTAAAGATTGGTATTAGACCAGAGCATATTTTAATCAATACTGGTGAAAAATGCTGGGAGAGCAAAGTCTTCGTAATTGAAAAATTAGGTTCTTCTACCTTTTTATATCTAGAAAAAGAGGGAGAGCCATTAGTAGTTCAAACTGATGGAGCTAGTAAAGTTGAAGTTGGTGACAGGCTTGGCTTAAGTTTTGATTTAAATCAATGTCATTTATTTGATTCTGAAAATAATGCATTTAGGTAAAAATATTGTTTGTGATTAATTAATTTATGAACTGGAATTATCCTACTACTATTTGGTTTGGAGCAGGTAAAATTGAAGATCTTACAAACGCCTGTTTGAACTTAAAAATTAAAAGTCCACTTTTTGTAACTGACAATGATCTTTTAAATCTACCAATGACTTCAAAAGTAATTGAAAAATTAAAAAATGACTTTGATCATTTACAAGTATTTTCACAATTTTCAGGAAACCCAACTGGGAAAAATGTAATGGAAGGAGTTTCTTTATATATAGAAAAAAACTGTGATGGAGTAATTGCTTTTGGAGGAGGTAGTGCATTAGATGTTGGTAAGGGAATAGCTTTTATGTGCGGTCAAAAAAGACCTATATGGGATTTTGAGGATATAGGAGATTATTGGACAAGAGCTGATGAAAATAAAATTTCTACAATTATAGCAATTCCAACCACAGCTGGAACAGGCTCAGAAACAGGAAGGGCTTCAGCCATTATTAATGAAGAAACAGGAATAAAAAAAATAATTTTTCATCCAAAAATTTTGCCTTCTATTGTAATTTTAGATCCACATTTAACCAAAGATCTTCCACCAAGAATAACAGCTGCAACAGGTATGGATGCACTTGCTCATAATCTCGAGGCTTTTTGTGCACCTGGATTTCACCCAATGGCAGATGGTATCGCGCTTGAGGGTATGAGGTTAATTAAAAATTCATTAACAGAGGTTTATAAAAATGGTTTGAATATAGAAGCTAGATCTGAAATGTTAGCAGCATCTAGCATGGGCTCTACTGCATTTCAAAAGGGTCTTGGTGCAATACATTCTCTAAGTCATCCAATAAATGCACAATTTGATGTGCATCATGGTTTAAGTAACGCGATATTTATGCCTTATGTTTTAACTTTCAATAAATCAGTTATTGAAAATAAAATTATATCTATTTGTAATTATCTTAATTTAAATAATACATTTGAAAGTTTTTTAGAATGGATATTAAATTTGCGTAAAGAATTAAACATTCCCCATAAACTTTCAGATGTTATGGACTGTAGTAAAATTGATTTAGAAAAACTTTCTTTAATGGCATTTGAAGATCCATCTACAGGAGGCAATCCAAAAAAAATAACTCAAGATGATTTAAAAGAGATGTATAAAAAAAGTATTTCAGGAGAATTATTTTAATGAAGAAAATTTTGGTAGTAGAAGGTAATTTACAAGAGGAAAATCAAAGTTTTACAGAGGCTGGCATTCAAACTCATACAGAAAGCTTAAAGCATAGCCTTTCTTATTTTACCGATCAATTAAATATAGATGTGGTTAATCCATCCTCAGATGAAAATATAAGTGAGAATATAGATCCACTAGAAAGTTATGATGGTCTTATTTGGGGCGGAAGTAGTCTAAATATTTATAACAAGACACCTGAAATTTTTAGACAAATAGAATTTATGAAAGAGTGTCAGAAAAAAATTAAAAAAGTTCTAGCGATTTGTTGGGGGATGCAAGTTGCAGTAACTGCTGCTGGCGGTGAAGTAAAAAAAGCTGAGAAGGGATCACATCGAGGCATTGCAAGAGATATTGAAGTTAATGAAAATGGACTAAATCATCCATTGTATAAAAACAAAAATAAAAAGTTTAATACTCCAGCATTTAATTTTGATGAAGTTGTAACTCTTCCAGAAAATTCAACACTGCTAGCTTCGAACCCAATTAATAACGTTCAAGGTTTAAATTTTAAAATTGGAAATTGTGATGTGTGGGGCCTTCAGTATCATCCAGAAATTACTTACAATAAGATGATTAACTTAATTATTTTTAGAAAAGATAGACTTATAGAACGTGGTGCTTTTAAAGACCAAAATCATATTGATGATCACATTAAAAATATAGAAATAGAAAACAAAAAATTAGATAAAATTTCCAGAATGAGAGAGTTAGAGAATTGGTTAGATTATCTTAATTTAGAATAATCCTTCAATCTCACCTTTTTCATTTAGTTTAATAGAATCTGCTGCAGGAACCCTTGGTAATCCAGGCATAGTCATGATTGCACCGCAAATAACAACAATGAACTCTGCTCCTGATGATAGTCTTACTTCTCTCACTGGCAAAGCATGACCTGTCGGTGCTCCTTTAAGATTTGGATCTGTTGAAAAACTGTATTGAGTTTTAGCAACACAAATTGGCAAATCACCATATCCAGCTTCTTCAAAGTTTTTAAGTTGATCTCTAATTTTTGTATCAGCGATTACTTCATCTGCTCTATATATTTCTTTTGCAATAGTCTCTATTTTTTTAAACAAAGGTGTTTTGCTTTCATACAAAAATTGAAATTTAGCTTCATCTTTTTCACATAATTCTGAAACATGAGCTGCTAATTCTTTTGTTCCTTCACCCCCATTTGCCCAATGAGTACATAGACTAGCTTTAACACCTAAATTATCACAAAAATCTATAAGCGCTTTTACTTCATTATCAGTATCTTTTATAAAATGATTAACAGCTACTGCTACAGGTAAACCAAACTTTTGAACATTTTGAATATGTCTTTCTAAATTTACTAACCCTTTTTTTAAAGCTTCAACATTTTCATTTTTTAAATCATCTTTAGCAACACCACCGTGCATTTTTAACGCTCTTATAGTTGCAACAATTACAACACAGCTTGGTTTTAAATTTGATTTTCTACATTTAATATCTAAGAATTTTTCTGCACCAAGGTCAGCACCAAATCCTGCTTCAGTCACTACATAGTCTGCTAATTTTAAACCAGTCTTTGTTGCAATAACTGAGTTACAACCGTGAGCAATATTCGCAAATGGACCACCATGAATAATTGCAGGATTGTTTTCTAAAGTTTGTGTAACATTAGGTCTGATAGCTTCTTTTAAAAGAACTGTCATAGGACCTTGAGCATTTAAGTCTTTTGCGTAAACTGGTTTTTTATCTCTAGTATACCCAATAGTTATATTTCCAATTCTTTTTTCTAAATCTTCCAAATCATTTGATAAGCAAAAGATTGCCATTATCTCTGATGCAACAGTGATATCAAAGCCATCTTCTCTTGGAAAACCATTTGCTATTCCACCTAAATTTATATTTATGGATCTTAATGATCTATCATTCATATCCATAACTCTTTTCCAAACAATTCTTCTAACATCGATATCAAGTTTATTTCCCCAATAAATATGATTGTCGATTAATGCTGATAATAAATTATGAGCAGAAGTAATTGCATGAAAGTCACCTGTGAAATGTAAATTGATTTGTTCCATTGGAACAACTTGAGCATAACCTCCACCAGCTGCTCCACCTTTCATACCAAAAGAAGGACCTAAGCTTGGTTCTCTAAGACACACGATAGATTTTTTTCCAATTTTATTTAAACCATCATTTAATCCAACAGAAGTTGTAGTCTTTCCTTCACCTGCTGGAGTTGGAGTAATTGCAGTTACTAAAATTAATTTTCCATCTGGTTTGTCTTTAAGTTGTTCTAAATATTCCAAATTTATTTTTGCGATGTGTCTGCCCATAGGACTAAACGCAGAGCTTTCATCAGGTACATTTATTTTTGCTAAAATATCATTTATTGGTTGCATTTTAGCTTCTCTAGCTATTTGTATATCTGATTTTACTTCGCTCATTCGTTATCCTTTATTGTAAATTTTTTTGCATAATAATTATCTTATTTGAGATTTTTCGAAACTTCTAAAATATATATATAAAAAAAATAAGAACTATTTAAATTCATTAATATAAAATTCTAGTATGCAAAAGTATTCTATTTTTAGCTTAGTTAAAAATGCATTAACAGGCCATCAAAATTGGGATTTAGCTTGGAAAGATCCAAATCCTAAAGAAGAGTACGATGTCGTTATCATCGGAGGTGGTGGCCATGGTCTAGCTACCGCATATTATCTAGCTAAAGAGCATCAAATTACAAAAGTAGCTATCATTGAAAAAGGATGGATTGGCGGTGGAAATGTTGGGCGTAACACTACAATTATAAGATCCAATTATATGCACGATGAAAATGGTCTTTTCAGTGAGTTTGGAATGGATTTATGGAGAAAGATGAGTCAGGACTTAAATTACAACGTAATGTTTTCTCCAAGAGGAATTATTAATCTTGCACACTCAGATGCACAAATGAATGCATATGCAAGAAGAGGAAATTCAATGAGATTGAATGGAATTGATGCAGTTCTTTTAAATAGAGAAGAAGTAAAAGAATTAATTCCTATGGCTGACTTTTCAGATAATGTAAGGTTTCCAATCTTTGGTGGATTGATGCAACCAAGTGCTGGAACTGCTCGTCATGATGCTGTTGCTTGGGGATATGCACGTCAAGCTGACTCAATGGGAGTAGATATAATTCAAAATTGTGAAGTTACAGGTTTTGATATTTCTGCAGGAAAAATTAAGGGGATTAGAACATCGAGAGGAAATATTAAGGCAAAAAAAGTTGGTCTATGCGTTGCAGGTAGCACAAATATTTTAGCAGAAAAATTAAATATGACTTTGCCAATTGAAACACATCTTTTACAAGCTTGTGTTTCTGAACCAGTGAAACCAGTTTTAGATAAAGTTGTAACTTTTGGTGCAGGTCACTTTTATATTAGTCAATCAGATAAAGGTGAAATGGTAATGGGTGGAGACCTCGATGGTTACAATAGTTACGCTCAAAGAGGTAATCTTCCAACATTACAACATGTTTTAACCGAAGGAATTGCGATGATGCCATTTTTAAGTAAATTAAAAATGCTAAGAACTTGGGGTGGGATTATGGACATGTCAATGGACGGTTCACCAATAATTGATAAAACTCACATTGAGGGTTTGTATTTAAATTGTGGATGGTGTTACGGAGGCTTTAAAGCAACTCCAGCATCAGGATGGACATTTGCACATACTATTGCTCAAGATAGAGTTCATGAATTAAATGCAGGATACAGTTTGAACAGATTTAGTACTGGTCATCTTATTGATGAAAAAGGTCTTGGTACAAAAACTTGGATTTCATAAATGCTTCATATTAAATGCCCACATTGTGGAATGAGATCTCAAAATGAATTTACTTATGGTGGAGATGCAACTGTTAAAAGACCTGAGCTAAATAAAGAAGTTACAGATCAAGAATGGGATAATTTCGTATACAATAGAATTAGTCCTAGAGGAAAACATTTAGAACTTTGGCAGCATTTATCTGGTTGCAGACAGTGGATAAAAGTCGAAAGAGATACCGCAACACACGAAATTTTTAAAACTTATAAAGCTAACGAAGAAATTGCTTAATGACTCAGAGTTATCGAATAGAAACAGGTGGTTTAATAGATAGAAGTAAAAAAATTTCTTTTAAGTTTAACGGAGTTACTTATTTTGGGTACGAAGGAGACACTTTAGCCTCAGCTTTATTAGCAAATGGTGTACATTTGGTAGGGAGAAGCTTTAAATATCATAGACCAAGAGGGTTTTTTGGAGCAGGAGTAGATGAACCTTATGCCGTTGTACAGCTTTACAGAAATGGTGAAACGGAGCCAAATATTAAAGCAACAGAACAAGAATTATTTGAGGGCTTAGAAGCAAACAGTGTTAATTGTTGGCCAAGTGTAAACTTTGATGTTGGAGCGATAAACAATTTTTTAAAAATATTTTTACCTGCAGGTTTTTATTACAAAACTTTTATGTGGCCAAAAAGTTTCTGGTACAAAATTTACGAACCATTCATTAGGAAAGCAGCTGGTTTAGGCGTTGCATCAACTAAGCATGACAAAGAGAGGTATGAACATAAATATGAATATTGCGATCTATTGATTGCAGGTTCAGGTCCTTCTGGTTTAGCAAGTGCATATGCTGCTGCCAAAAATGGAGCTAAGGTTATTTTAGCAGAAGACAAACCAAGGTTTGGAGGATCTTTGCTTACAAACGATGTTAATATTGGAAATCAATCTGGAAAGGATTGGGCAGAAGGTATTGTTTCAGAATTAAAAGAAATGCCTAATGTAATTGTAAAAAACAGATCTCAAGTTTTTGGTTATTATGATCATAATATGTTGGTGATGTCCGAAAAGGTTAGTGATCATTTACCCAAAACTAAAAAATATCATCCAAACAAAAGACTTTGGTACATTAGAGCAAAAGAAGTTCTAATTTCCTCTGGTTCAATTGAAAGACCAATTGTTTTTGGAAACAATGATACTCCTGGTGTTATGCTTTCTTCTGCTGCAAAAGAATATTTAAAAGTTTATGGTGTCTTGGTTGGAAAAAAACCTTTAGTGTTTACAAACAATGATAGCGGTTATGAAACTGCGATTGAATTTAAAAAACATGGAATTGATCCAATTGTATTAGATTCAAGATCAAGTCCTCAATCTGAGATTATTGATGAAGCTAAAAACTTAGGAATAAATATCAAAAACTCATATGTAGTAGTTGCGGCACAAGGTTATAAAAAAGTTAAATCTGCAGATATAGCAACTATTTCAGAAGACAAAAAAACATTGGGAAAGACAGAAAATATAATTTGTGACTGCATATGCGTTTCTGGTTTTTGGACGCCAACTATTCATTTAGCATCACAATCTGGAAATAAAACTAAATTTAATGAAGAGATAGACGCGTTTGTTCCAGGTGTTTCAAAACAAAATGAAACTACATTGGGTGCTGCTAATGGAATATTTTCTCTTGAGGAAACTTTAAAAACATCATTTGAGGCAGGTAATGATTTATCAAAAAAAATAACTAATGAGGAAAATAAAATTTCTATCCCAAATGTCGTAGAGAAAAAATCTTCTGTGCATGATAAGTTTTGGTGCGTTCCATTACCGAAAGGAAAAAACTATAAAAGATTTTTAGATTTTCAAAACGATGTCGCTGTTTCTGATGTAGAAATTGCTCTTAGGGAAGGATACCGTTCAATAGAGCATGTGAAAAGATATACAACTTTAGGTATGGCAACAGACCAAGGAAAAACAAGTAATTTAAACGGATTACAGCTAGTTTCTGAAATTGAAAACAAGGTAGTTCCTTCAGTTGGTCATACTACCTTTAGACCACCTTATACACCTATTTCTATAGGAGCAATTGTCGGAAGAGAGGTTGGAAAACATTCAAAACCAACTCGAAAATCTCCAATGCATTCATGGCATGAAAAAAATAAAGCAGTTTTTGTAGATGCAGGAATTTGGTTAAGGCCAAGATATTATAAAAGAGGTAATGAAACTTTATTTGAAGCCTCAAAAAGAGAAGCAAAAAATGTTCGAACAAATGTTGGAGTTTGTGATGTAACAACATTAGGCAAGATTGACGTTAAGGGACCTGATGCTGCTGAGTTTTTAAATAGAGTTTATACTAATGCCTGGCTTAAACTTCCAATAGGTAAAGCAAGATATGGTGTTATGCTTAGAGAAGACGGAATTGTAATGGATGACGGAACTACTACTAGAATTTCAGAAAATCATTATCACATGACAACTACAACTGCACAAGCAGCGAATGTTCTATCTCATCTAGAGTATTACTTACAATTGGTATGGCCTGATTTAAATGTTAATGTTGTATCAACTACTGAACAGTGGGCTGGAGCTGCAATAGCAGGACCTAAATCAAGATCATTACTACAAAAGTTATTTCCTAAGAACGATGTATCCAATGAAGGACTACCATTTATGGGTTACATGGAAGGAGACTTGTTTGGAGTAAAAGCAAGAATTTTTAGAATATCATTTTCAGGTGAATTAGCTTATGAGGTAAACGTAGAATCTGACAATGGTAATTTTATGTGGGAAAAGATAATTGAGTTAGGAGAAGAATTTAACTTACAACCCTACGGTACAGAGGCCTTATCTACTCTAAGAATAGAAATGGGACATGTGGCTGGTTCTGAACTTGATGGAAGAACTATACCATATGATAATGCTTTAGAAGGATTAGTTAGTAAAAAGAAAGATTTTATTGGAAAAAGATCTTTGCAAAGAAAAGCATTTATATCTGAAGACAGACAAAGAATTGTTGGAGTTGTTCCATTGGATAAAAAAACTAGTATTCCAGAGGGTTCTCATTTAGTTAAAGATGCTAATGCGCCACTTCCAAATCCAAAACTAGGTCATATCTCTGCTTCTTGTTGGAGCGTTGAGCATGATAATCCTTTTTCCTTAGCTATACTTAAAGATGGAAAAAATATGATTGGTGAAAAACTTTTTGTGATGTCACCATTAAAAAACAAAGTTATTCCAGTTGAGATAGTTTCTTCACATTATGTTGATCCAAAAGGAGAAAGAGTTAGATCATGAGTTCTATATCAGCTTTAAAAGAAGTTCATAAAAAAGGAAATTTTGGTGATTTCAGGGAAAAAAAAGAAGCTGAATTAATTAAAATTTCTGAGGTCAAGGATTTGTTAATAATTCAAATAGTTCAGTATAAAAATTCAAATTTAGCTGAAAATATTAGTATTGATGGTTTGAAATTAGATAACACGCCGTTAAATGTTAATTGCAATAATGAAACGAGAATTTTTTGGAATGGACCAAAAAATTGGCTTTTAACTTCAACAAAAAAAGAATTAATCAAAAATATTTCTGAAATTTTTATTGAAAGTGATTTTGCAGTAACTGATTTATCTCACTCAAGAGCAGTTATTCAGTTAGAGGGACCAAATGTAAAAGAAGTTTTGAAAAAAGGATGTCCTTATAATTTTAATATTTTAGAAAAAAATAATTCAATAAACTCAACATATAACGGAATAGCTTTGACCATCGATATGCTTGATAATAATCCTGAAACAGTAAGATTGTTTGCTTTAAGAAGTTTTGGAGAGTCTTTATATCACTCTATTACAGATGCATGTTTAGAGTTTGGTTATAAATCTATTTAATAATTCTCAATCTCTTGTAGCTATATATACACCGATTGAAGTAATCAAAAATCCAAAAACATCTAACGTGGTTAAGTTTTCATTTAAAAATAACCAGGCCATGATAGCAGAAGTTGTGGGTATTAGAAAAAATATAGATACTGTTTTACTCGCTGAGTTTTTTTTAATCAAAAACATTAAAATTGTAAAAGCACCAAATGAAACCAAGAATATTTGATGACTCATAGCTATTATAAATGTTTGAGTAAAATTAATGTAAGGTTCTGCAAACAAAAATATTATTATCAAATGAAATACACAGCCACCTATTGCTTGGTTCATGTTGCTTACTGACAGAGGTAAATTATTACTTAGTTTTTTTTGCCATAAAGTTGAAAATGTTATTGCGAGTAAAGCAATAATAGTAGCAACCAATCCAAGCGTAGGTATTTCTGAGCCTACATCAAAACCTAAAACAAATAGCGCTCCCACAAAACCTAAGAAAACTCCAATCCATTGTTTAATTGAAACTTTCTCATTTAAAATTGGTCCACTTAAAATATTTGTGAGAATAGGTTGAAGAGTTACAATCAATGCTGCTATACTTGTTGGCATGCCTTTTGATATTGAGTAAAATACTCCACCAAGATAAAAACCATGAAATAGTACACCACTTAAAAAAGACTCTATAAAATTTTTTCTATCAACTATAATTTTTTGTTTCGTATAAATAGAAAATAAAAAAAAACCTAAAGCTACTAATGCAAATCTAAAAGCAAGAGCTGCAAATGGCTCGCTATTATCAATTATTGGTTTTGTTGTTATAAAAGCAGAAGACCAAAGAAGAATAAAAATGAATGGAAAAATCTTAACCATTCTTATTTTACAAATTTAGTTTAATTAAGTTATTTTGTTTTGTTTCTTTACACCACATCTCATAACTTTCACATACTCTCCAAAGATGATCAAATGCTCTTTGGGATATTTCTAAAGGAAAATGACTTTTTGTATAATAAAGTTTAGGAATTTTTATCAGAAATTTAATCATACTGTCTTTTTGAAGCTCTAGTAATCTCAATGTTTCATTATTAATTTTTTTACCAGTTTTGTTATCTATAAAATCATTATTTTTCAGCTCTAATAGCCATTTATTATGAAATTCGCCTGAGCTTACAAAGTCATAATCTTTTGTGGACATAAAAATCTCAAAGGCCTGGATATTATTTATTTCTGGATTTTGAATTTTAATTTCATTTATTTTCAAATAAATAAATTCAGCAACTCTCAAAACATAAGGCTTCTCAGTTTTTGATGACATATATTATCTTTTATATTTATTCATCGCTGAATGAGCTAATATCAAATTAGGATCTAAGAAAATTTTTGAGGATTTAATATTTTTAAAAGATTTAAACGCAAAAATTGCAATAGGAAGCTCTGTGCATCCTAAAATAATTTTTTTACATTTGAGCTTAATTAGAGAATTAATTGCTGGTTTAATAGCTTTGGCAGCAGCTTTAACATTACCCATTTTAACAAGCTTAATTGCTTTATTGACAGAATTTTTTTGAAGACTTTCTGATGGTTGAACTAACTCATAATTTTTATCAAAAAACTTGTTATAAACTCCTGTTTTTAAAGTTCCTTCAGTTGCTAGCAAACCTACTCTAGAATTTTTTTTACAATTTTTTTTAGTAAATTTAAAAACTTCACTTGGCATATTTATAATAGGAATGTTTATTTTTTTTTGTAGATCGTCATACCAGTAATGAGCTGTATTGCAGGGGATCACAATGAATTTACATTTATTTTTTTCAAGTAGCCTGCATCCTTTAAGCAAGCTATTTAAAACTTTGTTGTATTTTACTTTACTAGTTTTATTTGTAGATTTGTTTGATAGATTTTTAGTTTGAGACCCAATAGATTCTGGTCTGCCTGGGATGTTTGATTTATTATAAAGGATAAATAAAGGATACTCTTGATCTATTTTTCCTCTATTTAAAATTGCTATTTTATTACAGAAATCAAGACCAGCTTGAGTTCCCATTCCACCTAAAATTCCAATCATAAATTTTTTTTTAATTTTTTAATCTTTAAACAAAAATTGTGTTTAAAGATTGTTTTTGAATTCTTGGTATTGGCTGAAATTTAAATATTAATATTCTTAAATAATTTTTTCCAGCCAATAGGAAGTGTGAAATTATGCAGTTTTTAAGTTAACTGCTGAAGGACCTTTAGGACCATCTTCAACATCGAAAGTCAAAGCCTGACCCTCATCTAAACCATTCATACCAGCATCTCTTACTGCTGATACGTGTACAAAAACATCTTTTTCTTTATCTTCTCTTTCAATAAAACCATAACCTTTGGTTGGATTGAACCACTTTACTTTTCCTTGTAGACTCATATTTTTCTTCTTACTTTTTGTTATTAATTTATTACTTATAATTAAGTAATATTGGCTTTCTTTAGATTTTGTTCAGTTTTGTCAACAAAATTGATTAATTTTTAGAAATTTAATTGTTTCGTTTAAATTAGCTTAGTTAAATATACTGAATTAACATCCTTTTTGTAATGCGCAAAAGGTTTACAAACATTAAAACCAGATTTTTTGAAAAGCTTTCTTGCAGGTATAAAAAAATCTCCTGCGCCAGTTTCAATACTTAATCTTTTTATTTTTAGCTTTTTAGCTTCGTTAATTAAGTGATTAATAACATCCATTCCATGACCCTTTTTTCTAAAATTGTCATGAATTCTGATTGATTTAAATTCGCCGTGGTCATTATCTAAAAATTTCAATGCACCACATCCGATCAATTTTTCTTCATCCCATAAGCTCCAAAATTTTATAGATGGTACTTTTAATCCTGGGATATCTAGAACATGAGCACTCCCTTCTGGAGAAGCCGCTCTAAGTTCTATAAAATGTTTATTTAGAAGTTCATTAACTTCAGGGTTATCAAAATTACCTTCGATTGATTTTAACATTTACTCTAAAATTGTGATGTGTCCCATTTTTCTTTTGTCTTTTACCTCTTTCTTGAGATAATCAAAGAAAAATTCATTATCTTTTAATTTTGGCAAATTTCTATAATGCAAAATTTGGTCTCCTAACAAATTAATCATTTTTGCATTTGATAGTTTTTTTAAGGGTATTTGTTCTAGTCCACAAACTGCCCTTACATGATTTTCAAATTGACTTACGTTAAAAGCATTTATGGTTAGATGACCAGAGTTATGCACTCTTGGAGCAATTTCATTCACATATAGGTTATCATTTCTATCTATAAAAAATTCTACACACAATGTTCCTATATATTTTAATTCTTCTGCAATTTGAATTGCCCATTCTTTAGATTGATTAAAAATTTTTTCACTAATCTCTGATGGTATTTTAGAGTATTTTAATATCTGATCTTCATGAGTATTTTCTATTGGTTCATAGATTTCATATTTATCTCTATCAAACCTTGTAATTATAATTGAGATTTCTTTTTTTAATTTAACTAGTTTTTCTAAAATATAACCTTTAGTGAAGTCTACATTGAGTGAGTCAAATTCATCTTTTGACTGAATTCGATATTGGCCCTTTCCATCATATCCAAGAGTTGTAGTTTTTAAAATTCCTGGCAACAAATCTTCCAAAGATTCCATATCTGATTTTTTATCTATCGAGGCATATCTTGTAGTTCTAATATTTAATTTATTTATAAAATCTTTTTCAGCCAATCTATGTTGGATCAATCTATTTACAGATGGTTTGGGCGAAACAGTTTTTAATTTATTGATTTCATTAAGAGTATTGTAAGGAATGTTTTCAAACTCATAAGTTACTAAGTCCACTTTACTTGCAAATTCCATTATCTTTTCTTTATTTTCGTAATTTCCACAAATAAATTGAGTACAAAAATTTTGAGCAGGTGCATCTTTATCGTCACAAAAAATTACAGTTTTAATTTTTAATTTTTTAGCAGCAATAGCAAGCATACTGCCTAGTTGACCACCTCCAATGATACCAAGTGTAATTTCTGACATATTATTTAGGTAATCTCTTCACTGATTTTGTTTGTAAAGTCCTAAAGTTTTTTAATTTTTTTCTCACCTTTAAATTATTATTCGCAATTATAGCAGATGCCATTAACGCTGCGTTAATAGCTCCGTCCTCTCCAATTGCAAGGCTGCCAACAGGAATTCCTTTTGGCATTTGTGCGATTGATAAAAGACTATCTAAGCCTTTTAATTTTTTACTTTCAATAGGGACACCTAAAACAGGAATATGTGTTAGAGCTGAAATCATTCCAGGTAAATGAGCCGATCCTCCAGCGCCTGCAATAATTACTCCAATATTGTTTTTTTCTGCATTTTTAGCAAATTCATACATTCTTTTTGGGGTTCTGTGAGCTGATACAATCTTTGTTTCAAATGTTACGCCCATTTTTTTAAGTATTTTCTCAGCTAGTGCCATTGTTTTGTAGTCAGATTGGCTACCCATAACAATTGACACTTTAAGTTTTATGTTTTTTTTCATGAAAATTAATCAATATGTTTATTTCAAAATAATTTAAAAATTTCAATAAAATTCATAGTATTTAAAAAACAGATTGAATAAAGTTTAGAATATTATGAATTATAAAATTGATAATTTGCAATACTGTAAATGGTCGAGAAAAATATTTGAGATTAACCGTACAGCGGGTCTTGATGCAGTACATGTCACGATAGTTTATCATGAAGATTTTGATGAATTACAAACTGAAGTAAATAAGTGGAAAATATTATTTGAAGATAATTCTGATATTATTTTTCCTGGATATGGTTTTAAAGATATTGAAAAAGCAAAAGATGAAAACAGAACTGCAATTTTTTTTGGTTTTCAAAATTGTTCTCCTATCGAAGATGATATTGGTTTAGTTGAAAAAGTTCATCAATTAGGTTGTCGATTTATGCAACTTACATATAACAACCAGTCATTGTTGGCCACAGGCTGTTATGAAAAAATTGATAGTGGAGTAACAAATTTTGGTAGAGAAGTAATTAAAGAAATGAATAGAGTAGGTATTGTTGTTGACATGTCACATTCTGCAGAAAAAAGTACATTTGATGCAATTGAAATAAGTGAAAAACCAATAGCTATTACTCATGCAAACCCATCTTTTTGGCATGCAGCAAAAAGAAATAAATCTTCAGATTTACTCAAGGCTTTAAGTGACAGTGGAGGAATTTTAGGATTATCTTTATATCCACATCATTTGAGAGATAATACAAATTGCAGTCTTGATAGTTTCTGTGAAATGGTTGCCAAGACAGCAGAAATTATGGATGTAAGTAAAATTGGAATAGGTTCAGATCTTTGTCTCGATCAACCTGATAGTGTAGTTGAGTGGATGAGAAATGGCACTTGGACTAAAACCAAAAATTATGGAGAAGGATCAAAAAATAAACCAGGCTTCCCAGAACAACCTGATTGGTTTAAGGATGCAAGAGGATTTTCAAATATAGAAATAGGTCTTAAAAAAATTGGTTTTTCTGATGATGAGACACATGGAATACTAGGAAATAACTGGTACAATTTTTATAAATCTATTTAATTTATGAAAGTACAATTAAGAGATCCTAATACCATAATGAAATTATCTCGTTTAGGTTCGTTTCATCAGTCTAAATTATCTTTTTTGAGAAGTTTTTTGAGTGAATTTAAAGATTGGGAATTTAGTAGAGATTTATTTAATTTAAATGAAAATGGATATGGTGAAGCAGTTTATTCATTTAAAAAAAATAAAAGAGTTTATTCATTAGTTTGTTTTGCAAACCAGATTAAAGATGAAGAAAGATCGGATAGAGTTATAGCTACAAAGTGGGATGCTGCCTTCACTCTCCATGACGGGGTTCCAGGTAAAAAAGATATTGAAAGATTAAAAAATGAAGTACCCAAACAGGAAGTTGGAAGGCTATCTTATAAAGAGCTAACATTATCAAGAGCAAATAAATCTGTAAGATTATTTAATCATGTAACTGAAAACTTAAGCAAAGGATTGCAGCCTGATTTAAATTTATTGTCAAAAGTTGGGTATTTATACAGAACTACAGCTGTTTATGGTTCTGGTAAATTTGGTTTAGCAGATAGATTTAGAATTAAAAATCGAGATGAAATCAACGGACCATTTAGACTAGAAATGATGTTGGTTTATCTAGTAAGACAATTTACGTTTGATCAAGTCAATCATGTCGCTTACCACATGAATCCAAAAAAGGCTGTTAAGTTAGATGAACAAATTTGTAAAAATTTAGGTATTGGTAACTCAACAGGATTGGGCATGGCACCTTTTATTGTTAATCATCCAACGTTATTAAATAATTGGATTTTATGTAGAGAAGTGGCTCTAAAAAAAATTAGAGAAATAAAAGATGTAAATAAGAATGATAGAGAGCTTTTTATCGATTGTGTAAAAAAATCACTAACTAATATTACCAGTTGGAACACAGAGAGCGAATATCAAAAAAATAAAATTAATAATTTACTAACAGACATTCAAAAATTTTTAAAATTCATTGAAACAGAGTTTAGTTTTACAAGTGATTATCCATTTAATTCAATTTATGAATGGTTAGAGAAAGAAACATGTGAAGAATGCATTGAGTATGTAGTATCTATTATGATGGAGCCATACAATGAAATTACTGACCCGTTAGTAAAAGAAATGAGTTCTGATGAAGAAAAATATTTTAATATACCTACTCATAGAACTGTTGAAGATTTAAGAAATGTTATAGTAAAAAAATATCCAAATATTTTAGAAATTAATTTTGAAAAAAAAGAAAACAATCAAAATTTTTGGTTCATCTCAAAAAACAAAGAAGAACCAAGATTAGCTGATAGATTTGAAGAACATGGTTCAGAATTAGAACAACCTTTAGCTATAGCAAGAGATATAAAAAAACTTTATGATATTTTGTCAGTTTCAAAAAATAGTCAAAGTATATCTGAATTTTTAATAAATAATTCAGATTTAAGACATGTAATTAGAAGAGCTTTTATTGTTGAAAAATTTCCTTATTCTGAAATTCAAGATAATACTATTGGCAAAAACATAATACCCATAGATATGTTAAGGTTAAAGCTATCATTTTTTGGAGCTTTAAAATTTGACCCAAGATCTGATAAATGGTTAAGAATATGCATGTTTCAAGGAGCACCACTACCACATGAATTAAAAAATTATGACGAGCAGTGGGTTTATAAAACTAATATTTAATCATGAAATCATTAAGTGAAATTGAAACTACTGTTAAAAGAGCAACGAAAGCTATTGGATATTCATGGGGAGTTGCTGAAGAAACAGCAAAGTGTATTAGACTTTTAGAATCGTTTGGTCTTCCAGGAATTAAACATATAAATGATTATTTTTGTGAACGAAAAATAAATAGTTTTGAGAATTTAAATTTAATATTAGAAAACAACATACCTTCTACAAATCCTTATTGTCCAATTGTCTTAGGAGTTAGTTTTTTAGACCAATCAAAATTTTTGGAAACACTTAAGAAAATTGAGTTAAATAACGTTGCT
This sequence comes from Candidatus Pelagibacter sp. HIMB1623, assembly GCF_052047695.1. Taxonomy (NCBI): domain Bacteria; kingdom Pseudomonadati; phylum Pseudomonadota; class Alphaproteobacteria; order Candidatus Pelagibacterales; family Candidatus Pelagibacteraceae; genus Candidatus Pelagibacter; species Candidatus Pelagibacter sp. HIMB1623. The sequence goes on along the minus strand of NZ_JBNAJN010000012.1, from coordinate 65,867 downwards.
TACCCATCAATTTTTTTAGCTTTTTTGAGTAGGGCATCAGAAATTATTGGAAAAAAAATCCAAATAAACCTTGATAAAAAAGAAATTATTTTAAATTTAAATGTAAATATCTATTCTAATATTGCCAACTATGAATTTCCATCTGTTGCAAATCATTTGAAGATTAGTTTTTTAGAAAATATAGATAGCTTTACTGAAGAGGAGTGGAATAATTTATACAAATTGTCTGAAGATACTTTTGTTGAGGAATCTGACAGTCTAAAACAAGGTGGAGCGGGAGCAGGTTTGACAGACAATGACTGATAATTTTGATGAAATTAATAATCAAGAAAATATTGAAGATTTAAATAATATTTGTGATGAGTGTAAAGATGAAGATGAGAGTGTATCTCAAAATCTAATATTAACTGGTTTTAAAATTTGTAAATCTTGCAGAGTTTCTAAAACTATTTTTCCAATTTAGCTAATTTGATTAACTGGGAGCATATTCATTCTGCTCATTACAAAAGAAATTGACAAAAAAGCAATTATTAAAAAAGACAACAATATAATACCAAAAGATTTGAAATTAGATTTTAAATTTAAAATTTGTTTTGTAGAAATTATTAAGCCTGCAAAAATCCAGAATTGAGTAAGAAAAATTATAGGTATCATTAAATCTGGAGTTACTGCAAAAAATCTTAATAAACCTGGTGCATGAGCAAATCCAACTGCTGTTAGTACTTTTTTAAATGAAACTTTAGTCTGTTTATCTGGAAAAAGTTTAACTCCTATAACAAAAATAAAAATAGCCCATATCAACCACGTAACAATTGCAGTCAGACCCGACATTGCAACAGCAGTTTTAATTACAGTGTTTGCAGCAACGGCTCCAGCAACTCCGTCTAAAATCATTATCAATCCAGCAAAATATATTGAAGCCTCACCAAAATTTCTGTTATCAGAATAAAGTGTTTTATCTAATTTTATTGACTTAAAAACTATATTTAAAAATTCACCAAACATTAATTTTTATCTTTTTTATTTCTTTGAGCTTTGTAAGAAACGATTAATGGAAATACTATTAAAGCAATCGCAATAATAATGCAAACTGCGATTAAAAACCCTTTTGTCATCGAATTTTGGGGGAGTTTGAATAACTCCCCCTAAATAAATTTAGCCTTTTACAACTTCTCTTGTGTTAGCGTTGAAAGACTCTTTGAATGGAATATCCACTACTACAGCATCAACAGGTGTTCCTGGAGTATCTGAGTATTGTTCAGGTAGATGAACTTTAAATTTAGTTCCTACTTTTCCTTTTGGAAAACCATTTGCATTTAAAGTTCCATCGAATGGTACATATCCCATTGCAATGTTTTGCTTCTTCTCAGGGTGATACCAAGGAGACGTAATAAATCCTACAGGATCTCCACCACTCTCTGGTGAAATTAACCAAAAGTCAGGCGCATAATCTTCAACTGGCTTACCACCAAATTCAAGTCCAACCAATTGAAGTTTATATGGTTTTTTTCCCTCTTTTAGTTCAGCGCCCATTTTTTCAAGAGCAGCTTTACCTACGTAGTCACCTTTTTTTTGCCATTCACCTTTTCCAGATAATGAAACTTGATAACCTAGATTACATTGGAAAGGATTATGTTGAGCATCCATATCTTGACCCCAAGAAAGAATTCCAGCTTGAATTCTTCTATGGTGCGCTGGTGCAATAACCATTAAGTTATGTGCTTTTCCAGCTGCAAGTACTGCATTCCACATATCTTCGGCATATAATGTAGAGTTTCTTAGATAGATTTCATAACCAGCTTCTCCTGAAAAACCAGATTGTGAAATTACAACATCTCTTCCTCCAACTTTTGCTTCAGCTAGTCCGTAGAAAGGCATGTTGTCAAAATCCACTTGATCTCCACACAAATCTTTCATTAGTGCTTTTGATTTAGGACCTTGTATTTGAACTGGACTCACATCAATTTCTTCAATAGTACAATCAAATCTTCCATCTGCATTTACACCCTGAAGATACATTCCAATATCAGAGTCTGATAATGAAAACCAAAATTCATCTTCAGATATTCTTAAAAGAATTGGATCATTTAAAACTCCACCATAGGCATTACATAAAATTACATACCTTGCTCTCATTGGTGAAATTTTAGTTGCATCTCTGGTGATCACGTAGTCAGTAAATTTTTCTGCATCTGGACCCTTAACTCTTATTTGTCTTTCAACAGCAACGTTCCACATTGTTACATGGTTTACGATAGCATCGTATTCAACCATCGCTCCACCATCTTCAGGTTTTACATAACCTCTTGGGTGATAAATACGATTGTATACAGTTGCTCTCCAACAACCTGCCTGCATTGATAAATGCCAATAAGGTGATTTTCTTACCCTTGTTGAAATTAACATTTCAACTTTTGTTGGCCCACTTTGTCTTAAGTTATATGGTACTTCTCTGTCTGACTGATCAACAGAAGTAACATGTTTTAATTTAGTATAGTCAAATTCATTAGACATAACTATTCTCCCTCAACCACTTGTTAGTTTCCTTCAAGCCGCCGAATGTATAAATGTGGAAGTTATCAGTGTGCGATTTAACTTTCCCAATTAAATCATTAGGGTCTTTAGGTTTCAATAAATCTAACGCCTTACTAAAATTAGATTTAAGAAAGTTTAAGGAATTTTTTGCCCCAACAATATTAGCAAATTTAATTAAGCTAGATATTTTTAATGGCCCAGTAATTCCAACATGCACTGGCACGCTTTGTTTAGAAATAAAATCAATGATAGGCTGAGGATCTAATAACCATTGAGTTACTATATAATCAGCGTAAGGCTTTTTATCTATCATTGCTTTTTCTAAATCTGTGTTGGATATATCAGGACTCCCTTCTGGATGTCCAGCTATTCCTATTTTCATTTTTTCAAAATAACCTGTTTCTAAAAGTTGAAATGAACTATCAAATTTTCCAAGAGGTTCTCTTCCTCCCCCAATAATTAGTGCTTGCTTCACTCCTCCATCTTTGCATCTTGTAACATAATCTTTTAGTTCTCTATCATCATGCATTGACCTTGCTGGAAAATGTGGAACTGGATTAAATCCTTTTTTTACAAGTTCTACTGCTTTGTCTGCTGTTTCTTTATAATCTCCTCCTGGGAGCATAGTGATATAGACATCACTTAATGGAGGTAAAGTTTCAAGATCTGTTTTTGGACCAATCTCCAAAGAAAAATTCATATTTCGGATCTTTATTGATTTTGAAATATGAGTCTAGAAAATTCGTTCGCGCTAAAATTACTTCTTAAGCTGACCTCTGTGCTTTTGAATTCTTTGACCGTACTGCTGAGTGACTCTGTCGAAGATAATTGCTAAGGCTACAATAGCTAAACCATTCATCATTCCTAATGCCAAATATTGGTTAGAAATTGCTTGTAAAATAGGCACTCCAAGACCTTTTACACCTATCATGGATGCAATCACAACCATTGCTAAAGCCATCATAATTGTTTGGTTAATCCCAGCAAAAATTGTTGGAAGTGACAATGGAATTTGAACAGATTTAAGTTTCTGCATTGGAGTTGCTCCAAACGCCTCACTTGCCTCTAAAGTTTCTTTATCTACTTCTCTAATCCCCAGATTGGTTAGTCTTACAATTGGAGGCAAGGCATAAATACAAACAGCTAAAAGTCCTGGAACTTTACCGATACCTAGAAGCATAATTATAGGAATTAAATAAACAAAACTTGGAATAGTTTGCATCATATCTAATATAGGTAAAATTGCTTTTTCTGCTCTTGAAGATTTAGACATTAAAATTCCAATTGGAATCCCAACTACAATACAAACTAAAGTTGAAACTGATATAATGGCAACTGTAGCCATACAGTTTTTCCACATACCAAAATAACCAATTATCAAAAAGCAAACAATCGTTCCAATAGTTAATTTTATACTTCTTGAACCTATCCATGCTAATATTGCAAAGACTGCAATAACGATTGGCCAAGGACTATTTACTAAAAGTTTTTCTAGCCAAATTAAAAAATATAATAGGGGATCAAAAAAACCTTCTATTCCATCACCATACGCTCGTGAAAATTCTTTAAAGCTAAAATCAATACCTTTTTTTAACTCTCTTAAGGCTGTCCTATCCATTACTGGAATTTTAGTAAAGAAATCCATAAATTTTTTTTCTAAAATCGAACCCGTTTGACAACGGGTTCGATAATTTTATTTAATTAAAGTGCTTTTTTGATTTTTGCAGCAGCGTCACTTGAAACCCACTTAGACCAAACACCCTCTTGTGTTTTTAGGAATTCAATTGCAGCGTCAGCACCTTCTGCTTGGTTTTCACCCATCCAAACTAACATACCGTTCATCACTGGACCAGGATAAGTTCTTTTTTTGAAATAATCCATACCAGAACTTCCAGCTGTGTTTTTGAAGTTATCTGTTACGATAGTGAAAACTTCTGATTTAACCCATGAAGTTTTTTTAGGGTCAGCACATTCTTGTTCTGGTAAAACTATACAGTTGTCCCAGTTATCTTTACCACCCCATTCACCCATATCTACAGCTCTCATATCATATTTTCCTATTAAAGCTGTTGGTGACCAATAGTAACCAAACCAATTTTCTCCTCTTTCAGCAGCTTTAGCAATTGAACCATCAAGTCCTGCAGCAGAACCAGTTTCAACAATTGCCCAACCTTTTTCTTCCATGCCCCAAGCTCTGAAATGGTTTCTGTTACTTAATTCACAGTTCCATCCAGGAGGGCAAATGTGGAAGCCACCCTTTGAAGGATCTTCAGGGTGAGGAAACAGATCAGGTCTTTCTAAAATTGCAGCAGCGGTTGTAAGCTCTGGATGCTTTTCTAGAGTTGCAGGTAATACCCACCAACCTTCACCTAAACCAGTGATTGGTGCTTTATTGATTGAATGCATTTTGCCTTCATCAACAGCTTTGTTCAAAGCAACTATTGCAGCGTTAGCCCAAAATTCTGGAGCAACATCTGGCTCACCTTTTTCTTGCATAGATGTAAATGTAGGCATTGTTGCACCTGGCACCAATTCCACAGAACATCCATAACCTTCTTCTAATATAATTTTATCAACTTCAGCCATAAAGTTTGCTGAGGCCCAGTTCATATTAGCGATAGTTATATTTCCACAAGCAGCATTAGCTACACTTCCAAAAGAAGTAAGACCAAAAACAACGGCTAGGGAAAGAATTATTCTTTTAATTTTCATTATATCTCCCAATATTTGATTCATTTAAAAACCAAGTTGAACATATTGAGAGAAATATTGCAAATTAAATTCAATTATAAGTTGAAGTCAAATTGTCTTTAACTATCAAATAAATTTAGTTATGGTTTTATTATGAAATTTTCAGCAAATTTTTTTTTCAAAGAGTTTGTTTATATTTTAAATTGCAAAACAGTTTTTCAGCAAATCATCATTAGAGAGTCGTAATTTTTAAGCCCTAAATTAATTTTTTAATTAATTAATTAAAGGAGGTTTATGAATTTAAATAAAAAATTATCAGACATCTTAGATCCTAAAAAAATAGAAGTTGTTAAAAATCCCATAGAAAAAGCTCATGGATTACCAAATGAATGTTATCTAAATGATGACTATTTAGAGTTTGAGAAAGAAAAAGTTTTTACAAATAATTGGACAATGATTGGAGTTGCAAGCTCTGTTCCAAATCCTGGTGATGCAAAACCTTTTAATCTTTTAGGCATACCGATATTAATAGTCAGAAATAAAGAGAACGAAGTAAAAGTTTTTCATAATGTTTGTAGTCACAGAGGTTTCAAATTAGTTGATCAAGAATGTAAATTAAAAAATGTAATTAGATGTCCTTATCATTCTTGGTCTTATGATTTTAATGGGAAATTAACTGTTACTCCTCATATAGGAGGTTTAGGAAAACATGATGTAGAAGGATTTGATAAAAATAATAGCAACCTAAAAGAAATAAAATCAAAAGTTTGGATGGATTTAATCTTCATAAATATTAATTCTAATGCAAAACCATTTGAAGAATATATTAAACCCTTAGAAGATAGATGGTCTAAGTTTATTTCTAAAAAAGATCAACAATTAATAAGACATGCTTCTGACAATGGTTACTTTAATATGACAGTAAATAGTAATTGGAAATTTGCTATTGAGAATTATTGTGAAAGCTATCACTTACCTTGGATACATCCAGAATTAAATAGAGTTTCAAATATTGCAGATCATTATCATATAGAAGATGAAAATTTTAATTTTTCTGGACAAGGAAGTAATAAATATTCACAACAGTTTGATGGAAACATAAAATTTAAATGTTTTCCAAATTGGCCAAGTGAACTTTCTGAAAAATCTGAATATGTATCACTGTACCCAAATGTGATGTTAGGAATTCATATAGATCATTTTTATGCATTTTGGTTAGAACCAATTTCAAACAATCAGACAAAAGAACACTTTGAATTATATTATATCGGAGATGAAAGCGCTTCGAGTGACGAGTTTAAAGGGATAAGAGAAAAAAATTTTGCATTTTGGCAAGAAGTTATGAACGAAGATGTAACTGCAATAGAAGGAATGCAAAAAGGTCGAAGTTCCCCAGCTTACAATGGTGGAAATTTTTCACCTGTAATGGATACTCCTACTTTGATGTTTCACAAGTGGGTTGCAACCAATTTAACTAAATGAGAGGGTAAATTATGAAAAAAGATCTTATTACAAGATTAAATGAAGGTCCAATAATGTGTGCAGAAGGATATCTTTTTGCAATGGAAAGAAGAGGTTATCTTTCAGCGGGTCCATTTGTCCCTGAAGTTGTGTTAGAGCATCCTGAAGTAGTAACTCAATTACATCGAGAATTTATCAGAGCTGGGTCAGATGTTGTTCAGGCGTTTACATATTATGGTCATAGAGAAAAACTAAGAATAATTGGCAAAGAACACTTGTTAGAACCAATGCAAAAAGGTGCTCTTAAAATTGCAAAAGATGCTGCTGCTGAATTTAAAGATTTAGATTTGATGGTTTGTGGAGATGTTGCAAACACAAACGTATTTGATCCAGGTGATCCTAATACTCACAAACAATGTCAACAAATGTACGAAGAGCAAGTAGCTTGGGCAAAAGAGGCTGGAGTTGATTTTGTTATTGCCGAAACAATAAGTTGGACTGATGAAATGAAAATTGCATTAAAAGCAATTAAGGATGCAGGACTGATTGCAGTGTGCAATTTTGCAATTCCAAGAGGGGATAAAACTAGAGAAGGACACAGTGCTGAGGATGCATGTAAGATGATGGAAGATCAGGGTGCTGATGTTGTTGGATTGAATTGTTATAGAGGACCAGAGATGACAATGAAACTTTTAAAAAAAGTTAGAGACAAAGTTTCATGTCATGTATCAGGGCTTCCAGTTCCTTACAGAACTACAGAGGAAGAACCTGGTTTTTTAAATATTACCGATCATGGTTGTGATTGTATTCCTGGTGGAAATGCATTCCCCGTAGCTTTAGATAATTTATTTTGCAACAGATTTGAAATGGCAGAATTTGCAAAAGAGTGTGTTCAGAATAAAATAAATTTTATTGGTATATGTTGTGGTGCCGAAGCTCATCATGTCAGAGAAATGTCTGTTGCAATTGGTAAAAAACCAATTTCAATGAAATATATGCCAGATATGAGCAAACATTTTCACCATGGAACAGATAAATCTCTAAAAAAAGTAAATAAGGAGATCAAATACTAATAACAAATATGAAGAGAAAAACTTTTTTTGACTCTAGAGACAAATATCTATCATTTGTAAACTCAACTAATGAAAAATCAAAAATTGCTTTTTATTTATTTAAAAAAATAGAAAAAATCAGTACTCGGTCACCAATTTTTAACGTTTTAGACGCGGGTACTGGTGAGGGAACAATTATATCTACTTTTTTGTCTGGTCTGCATAAATATTTGCCAAATAAACCTATATTTGTTGTAGGTAAAGAAATAAGTATCGATGATATTAATGTGCTTCTAAGTTTTTTAGGGGATAGATTTGCAGAACATAAAACTTTAATTTTTAATATTACTAACTGTAGCTATAAAGATATAAATAACTCTACATCTGAAAATGTAAAATTTGAAAAATTAGAATTAGTTGGAAAAAAAGGTATTGATTTTACTAAGACCTTAATGAGTTTAAGTCCTTATATTAGAAAAAATTGGAAATTATCTTTTAATAACAAAAATGGTTCAATTAAACCCAAGTCAAAAATTTTTTTGACAATTTACAGAAAAGATCAAAAAAAAAAATTAAAAGACTTTATACCTAGAAATATAAGTGAAATTCCAAAAAAATATGATTTTATTATTGCATCTCAATGTTTTAAGCTTCGGTCTCCTTTAACTCAGACTGTAAAAAATGTTATTAGACCTCTTTTATCTTTGTTAAATTTTAAGGGAAAAATGTTCCTTATATACTCATCAGGAAAGGATTTTACAGGATCATTTCTTAAATATTACTATCCAAGGAATGGTTTTTATAAAAATTCAGAACCCAAAAAATTAATATCTCAAATAAAAAAAAATATAGAAAAAGATAAATTTAAAATAAAACTAGAAAAACTAAAATATACCTTCAATAATTTATCTATCAATTTGAAAGAATTCTCACTAAATAATATTTTTTCTGTCTGGAATGCAATTAACTATGTGGGACAAGTTTCTGAAATAGAGCAAAAAAAAGTTTCATTTACTAAAAAAAATATAAATATTCTTCAAAAGAGATTATCCAAATTAAAAAATATTTATTTTGAAGACAATATTGTAAATTTTGAAAAAGAAAGTTTATAAATAAATTTATGGAGAAAAATGCTAAAGTTGTAATCATAGGTGGTGGTGTGGTGGGTTGTTCTATTCTTTACCATTTATCTAAGTTTGGATTAAAGGATTGCATTTTACTTGAAAGAAATGAACTAACATCAGGTTCTTCGTGGCATGCTGCTGGAAATGTTCATGTAATTTCTTCTGACCCAAATATCTCTCGGATGATGGCTTACACAATTGGTTTATATAAAGAGATTGAAAAAGAGTCTGGTCATTCAACAGGATTTAAACCTAGTGGAGGTTTTTACTTAGCATCAAATGAAGTATGGGCTGATTATTTAAAGAGAGAAAGATCAAAAGCAAGATACATGGGGCTTGATCAAGAATTTATTTCTTTAGAAGAAGTAAAAAAGAAACATCCGTTAATTGATCCCTCTAGATACTTGCTAGCATTATGGGATCCTATAGATGGTGAAGTTGATCCATCAGGAGTTACTTATGCTTTTGCAAAAGCTGCAAAAGTTCATGGTGGAAAATATTACACTCACACTGTCGTAAAAGACACGAAACAAAAAGAAGATGGAACCTGGGATGTATTTACTGAAAAAGGAAACATTAATGCTGAAATAGTAATTAATGCAGGTGGTTTATGGGCAAGAGAAGTTGGTCAATTAGCAGGATTAAATCTTCCAGTTCAGCCAATGGAACACCACTATTTAATCACCGAACCTATTCCAGAAATTGAAGCAATGGGTGACCAAAGATTGCCTATCGGAACAGATTTTGAAGGAAATATTTATTTTAGACAAGAGGGAAAAGGTATGTTGCTTGGAACTTATGAACCTAAATCAACTCCTTGGAAAGTGGAAGGAACCCCAATGAATTTTGGTCATGAATTGTTGGAGCCGAAATTAGATAATATTGAAGATCGATTGGCAATTGGGTTTGAGAGAATGCCAGCATTAGAGCGAGCAGGAATAAAAAATATAGTTAATGGACCTTTTACTTTTGGTCCAGACGGAAGTCCTCTTATTGGTCCAGTACCTGGAATGAAAAATTATTGGGTTGCAGTTGGTGTTATGGCTGGGTTTTGTCAAGGCGGTGGTGTTGGAAAATGTATTGCTGAATGGATTATTGATGGTGAACCTTCCATTGATGTTTGGGCAATGGATGTTGCAAGATTTGGAGATTATGCATCACCACAATACGGAACAATAAAATCCTCAGAAAATTATGAACGAAGATTTATTATGACTTTTCCTAATGAAACTTTACCAAAAGGAAGAAAACAAAAAACAACAGTACTTTATGATCGTTTTGTTAATCAAGGAGCTGTGATGGGAGATAGTTTTGGATTAGAAAATGTTTTGTGGTTTGCAAACAACAAAGAAGACGCTCATGAAGAACCAACAATAAAAAGATCAAGATCACATGATTATGTTTCAAAAGAAGTTATTAATGTAAGAGAGAATGTTGGCTTGATTGAAGTTGCAAATTTTTCAAAACATGAATTCAAAGGACCTGACGCTAGAAAATTTTTAGATCATATAATGGCTGGAAGACTTCCAAAACCTGGAAGAATATCTCTATCACCAATGTTATCGTACAGAGGAAAATTGTGTGGAGATTTAACAGTTGCTTGTTTGGATGAAAATGAATTTATGGTATTTGGATCTGGTGCTGCTCAAGAAATGCACAGACGTTGGTTTGAAAGTCACTTAGATAAATTTAATTTAAATTATAAAAATAGATCTGATGAGTTTCATGGATTATCCATTGCAGGACCTAATTCAAGAAAGGTTTTAGAAAAAATAGTAAGAGATGATGTTTCAAATGAAAAATTTAAGTTTAGAGACTCAAGAAGAATGTTTGTTGGTGGAGTTCCTGCATTAGTAAATAGAATTTCATTTACTGGAGAACTTGGTTACGAAATATATGTAGCACCTCATTATCAATTAAAGTTATACGAAGAACTAGTTGAAGCTGGAAAAGAATTTAATATTAAACCATTTGGTGGAAGAGCATTGATGTCGATGAGGCTCGAGAAAAATTGGGGAGCTTGGACTTTAGATTATAGACCAGATTTTACAGCAAAAGAGACTGGCTTAGATGCTTTTATTAATTGGGATAAAGAGTTTATTGGCAAAGAAAGTGCACAAAAGGAAAACTCTTCAAACAAACTTATACCTTTAATTGTTGAAACCAATGATATTGATGTAACCAATAATGAGGCCGTTATGAATGGAGATCAAAGCATAGGTTACGTTACTTCAGGCGGGTTTGCTCATTTTGTTAATAAAAGTGTTGCGTTTACATTTATTGATAAAAATAAGATTGTAACTGATAATAAAATTCAAGTAGAGATAAACGGAGACTTGTTTAATTGTTCAATAATTAAAGAACCACTTTATGATCCAAGTGGTCAGAAAATGAGAGGCTAATGGCGCAAAAAGATGTAGGAAATAAAATTCCAATTTACAAACTTAAAACCACTGATGAAGTGATGAAATACTACGATGAGTGGGGAGATAAAGATAAGTATAATAAAGACATGGTCGATTGGAATTATACTGGACCTAAAGAAACCGTAGCAACTTACAATAAGCACGAAAATAATAAAGATACACTAATCTTTGATGCAGGCTGTGGAACAGGTCTAGTTGGAGTAGAATTAAAAAAATATGGATTTAAAAATTTTCATGGAGCTGATTTGTCTCAAACTTTATTAGACACAGTTCCAAAAGATCTTTATCAAAAATTAGTAAAGGTTGATTTAAATAAAACAATAGAAGCTGAGGATAATTTTTATGGTGGAGTGATGTGTGTTGGTACGTTTACTTTTGGTCATGTAAAACCAAATGCATTAGATGAGTTTATAAGAATAACAAAACCAGGTGGATTAATTTGTTTTACTATAAATGAAGGTATTCACGAAGAGTATGGTTTTGATAAAAAAATTGATATACTCAAAGACGATAAGAAATGGGAGGAAGTAGAATTTTTTAAATCTGATTATATTGCAAGCAAAGATGTTAATGCATGGTTAGGGTTATATAGAGTAATATGAGGTTTAGTAGAAAAATAGCTCCAGAATTTAAACCAAGACAAAATTTTATAACAAAAAAAAGATTGAGAGAGGATGAAATTGATTTTGATAAATTAAGATCATACCGTTTAGATAGAGTAAGAAATGAATTAGAAAAAAATAATTTAGAAGCTTGTATTTTATTTGATCCAGTAAATGTTCGATATGCTTTAGACACTTTAAATATGAGTGTTTATAATATGCATAATCTTACCAGATATTGTTTTGTACCAGTTAATGGACCAATAATTCTTTACGAATATTTTAATTGTGAAAAATTATCTGAAAATCTTCATCTTATAGATGAAATTAGACCTGCGATAACATGGGATTATTTTAGTAACGGTGATCAATCAGAATCACAATTACAAAAATGGGTTAATGAGGTTAAAGATTTATCCAAATCATATTTTAAATCAAAAAAAATTGCTATTGATGTTTTAAACGGACCTGCGGTTTCAGCGTTAAATAAAGAAAATATCCAGGTGGTTGATGCTAAATTAATTTTAGAACAAGCAAGAGTAATTAAATCAGCTGAAGAAATTAAATGTATGAGATCAGCAATAGATGTTGCTGAAATGGGCATTGTTAAAATGAGAGAACAATTAAAACCAGGAATGACAGAAAACGAATTATGGTCAATTCTTCATCAAACAAATATAGAAAATTATGGTGAATGGATTGAGTGTAGATTATTAGCATCAGGAGAAAGAACAAATCCTTGGATGCAAGAATGTGGAAATAAAGTTATTCAAGATGGTGAACTAGTTGCTTTTGATACCGACATGGTAGGACCCTATGGATACTGTGCGGATATTTCTAGAGCATTTGTTGTTGGTAACAAATTTAATGAAGAACAAAAAAAGCTCTATTCAATGGCTGTTGAGCAAATAGATTACAATTCAAGACTTATTAAAGATGGATTATCTTTTAAAGAATTCACTGAAAAATCCTGGGTTTTACCAGAAGATTACTACCCAAATAGATATTCTGTTATGGTACATGGAATTGGTCTATGTGATGAGTGGCCAGCGATTAGATATCCAACAGACGGTGGGGAACGTAGCGGAACGTTTCAAAAAAATATGACCATAACAGTTGAGAGCTACATTGGTAAAGTAGGTGGTAAAGAAGGTGTTAAACTTGAGCAACAATACCTTATTGGTGAAAATGGACTTGAATTAATGTCCCATCATCCGTTAGAAGATATTTAATGAAAATTATTTTGGTTATGGGTTTGCCTGGTGCAGGTAAAACAACTTTAGCAAATGAAATGGCACCTCATTTAAATGCCAAAAGATTAAATGCTGATGAAGTTAGAAAAGCAGCTGATGATTGGGATTTTTCAGAAGAAGGAAGAGTAAGGCAGGCAAAAAGAATGGCTGAATTTGCCCTTAAATTAAAAGCAGAAGGTCATTATGTGATTGCAGATTTTGTAGCACCAACAACGGAAGCAAGAAGTTTGTTTCCAGCAGATTTTAGAGTTTGGGTAGACACAATTAAGAAAGGTAGATTTGAAGATACTAATCAAATGTTTGTTAATCCAAAAAACTTTGACTACCATGTAACAACTCAGGATGCTAAGAAATGGGCACCGTTAATAATTGAGGAGATTAAAAAATGACATATCAATGGGATAATAAAAAACCGACAGCACAAATGCTAGGAAGATGGCAACCATTTCACGATGGGCACTATACCTTGTTCAAAGAGATAATTAAAAAAACAGGACAAGTTTGTATTCAAATAAGAGATGTACAGGGTGTTGATGATAATCCATTTGATTTTGAAACTGTAAAAAAAAATATTGAAGAAAGATTAAATCCTGAATTTGAAGGTCAATTTAAAATTATGTTGGTCCCTAACATTACAAATATTTGTTACGGAAGAGGTGTTGGATATAAAATTGAGGAAATAGTTTTAGATGAAGAAACTCAAAAAATCTCAGCAACTAAAATTAGAGCTCAAATGAGAGAAGAGGGTAAATTAAAATAAACTTTAATGAACGATAGATTAAAAACTATTGTCGATTTAAAAAGATATCCTATTCACGATTTAAATTCTCCAATCATTAAGAATTTAGTGAAAAAATGTAAGGAAGAATTAGACCAATATAGTTGTTCTACAATCCCAAATTTTATTTTGCCTAAATCTTTAGAGGTAATGAATACAGAATTGGAAAAACAACTTGATGAAGTTTATATGTCTAAAGAAAGCATCAATGCATATCTTTATGCTAAAGATGACACAAGTTTACCTGAAAAACATCCGAAGAGAAATTTTATGGAAAGGTATAATGGATATTTAAATTCAGATTGCTTTCCAAAAAATTCAGAAATGAAATATCTTTATGAAACTGAAGAACTTTTAAAATTTGTTTCTGCATGTTTAGGTATTTCTCCTATTTATAGATGGGCAGACCCTTTGGCTTGTCATGCGTACAATGTTATGAAACCTGATGGAATTCTTCCTTGGCATTTTGATAGTTGTGAGTTCACTCTAAGCTTGATGATTCAGAAACCTGAAAAAGGAGGTATTTTTGAATATTGTCCAAATATAAGAGCACCAGGAAATGAAAATTTTGATGAGGTTAAAAAAGTTTTAGACGGAGATCGATCAAGAGTTAGACAGCTTAAATTAGAACCTGGAGATCTTCAAATTTTTAAAGGCAGATTTACTCTGCATAGAGTTACAAAAGTAGAAGGTCAAAAATCAAGATATATGTGCATTCCAGCTTATGTTTTAGATCCCTATAGAGTAAATACCCCAGAACATTCAAAAGCAATTTATGGTAAAGTTTTACCAATTCATATAGAAAGAAATCAGGCTAGATCCGATGGATTGTCTGATTAAATGACTAGTAATATTAAAATAAAGAGAATTAATTCTGAGATTTCATCAATTATAATTGATGAACCAAAAACATATAATTCTCTTTCATATAAAAATCTTTCCGATTTATTAAAATCATTAAAAAAATTAGATGCTGATAAAAAAACTAAAGTAATAATCATAGAGGGTGCGGGTAAAGGATTTAGTGCTGGCCACAATTTAAAAGAAGTTAGAAATCTTAAAAATAAAGACAAATATCAAAAGTTATTTAGTCTTTGTTCCAAGGTTATGTTGCAAATTGTTGAAGGAAAAAAACCAGTTATTGCAAAGGTTCATGGTGCAGCTTTTGCAGCAGGCTGTCAGTTAGTTGCAAGTTGTGATCTTGCATATAGCACGAAAGACTCTTTATTCGCGACACCAGGTGTAAATATTGGATTGTTTTGCAGCACACCAATGGTGGCTGTTAGTAGAAAAATTAATCGTAAACCAATGATGCAGATGCTTTTAACAGGAGAGCCTATCAAAGCAAATTATGCAAAAGAAATTGGTTTAATAAATGATCATTTTTCTAAAGCAAAATTAAATGATGAAGTTTTAAAAGTAGCAAAAAAAATTGCTTCTAAATCAAACTTGACAATTAAAATTGGAAAGCAAGCTTTTTATAAACAATTAGAAATGCCCCTAAGAAAAGCATACGATTACACTAGTAAAATGATGACTATTAACATGATGGCAATCGATGCAAAGGAGGGTATTTCAGCTTTTTTAGAAAAAAGACAGCCAAATTGGAAACATAAATAATGATGAAGAATAAAAAAAATATACTCATTATTTTATTTGTTATTTTTGGAATGTACTTTGTATTAAATTTTAAAGATCATAATTTTAAAAGAGCAGTAGATGCTTGTATTGCAGGAAGTCAAAAATTATCTGAGACAAAAATTACAGACTTGAATGAAGCAAGAAAATTCTGTGAAGAACAAATTAAAAAAGAAAACAATTAATTAAATGAGTAACATAAAAAGAATTTTAGAAAATTCTAGGTCTATTGCAATGATCGGTGTTAGTAATGATCCAAAGAAACCCTCAACTATTGTTATGAAATATATGCAAGAGTATGGGTATAAAGTTTACCCAATTAACCCATCAGCTAAAGGTAAAAAAATTTTAGGTGAGGAAGTCTATGCTTCTATAAAAGATATTAAAAATCCTATAGACATTGTAGATGTATTCAGACCTTCTAAAGAAGCTTTTGGTATAGCAGAAGATACAGTAAAAATTGGCGCTAAAGTATTATGGTTACAACTTGGAATAAGAGACGAAAATGCCAAGAAACTAGTAGAAAAAAATAATATTGAATATGTAGAAAACAAATGTACTAAAATGGAATATCAAAAATTTTTTTTAAAAGTAAGACAGGCTTTTCCTGTTTTAAGTGATTAATTTTATGAACATAGTAAATTTTACACCAATTCCTGCTTTTACTGGTGGATTGATAATTGGATTAGCAGTGGCGATATTTTTTTTGCTGAATGGTCGATTAGTAGGAATTAGTGGGATTGCAAGTAACGCTTTAACTGAAAAAGAAAATAAATTTGATAATTTATTATTCTTGTTGGGTTTAATTATTGCACCAATTATTTACTCTATATTTTCTAAAGGTGGAGTAAATATTAGTATTTCTAATTCTTACGTCTTAATGATTGCAGCAGGTTTGTTAGTTGGAATTGGAACACGTGTTAGCGGTGGATGTACAAGTGGCCACGGTATAAGTGGCATCGGAAGATTTTCTTTAAGATCAATTGTAGCGACAATTACCTTTATGATTGTTGGAATTTTAACTGTCTATATAAAAAATTTATTATGAACAAATTAGCTTCCCTTCTTTCAGGAATAATATTTGGTATCGGTTTAGTGATATCTGAAATGATTAATCCTGCAAAAGTATTAGGCTTTTTAGATCTGTTTGGAAATTGGGATCCTTCTCTTGCATTTGTGATGATCGGAGCTTTGGTTGTTTCATCTCCTTTGTTTCATATAATTAAGAAAAAAGAAAAACCGTTACTTGTAGAAAAATTTAATTATTCAAATAACAAAACAATAAATAATCAATTAATATTAGGTTCTGCATTATTTGGCGCTGGCTGGGGATTAGGTGGATTATGTCCTGGTCCAGCTATAACTTCTGTTGCTTTACTAAATATTTACTCAATAACTTTTGTAGTTTCAATGTTTGTAGGTTTTTATTTAGTTAAATCATTCAATTTAAGTTCCCCAAGATAAATTTATATTTTTCCTTAATTGTTTATAATGAGTAAAAATAATTTTTATGAATAAAGTTTTAAAATTTTTAGACAGTACTTTTTTAGATTTGGGCCGACAATTTAAATGGACTTATTTACCGCCGTTGATGGTTTATGTTGCAGCTGGTATTTCTGGATTAACTGGGATAGTTGGAACTTTTTTTGTTAAAGATTATTTAAATTTATCTGCAGCATTTTTAGCTGGACTTGGTTTTTGGGCTGGAATTCCATGGGCATTAAAAATGCCTTTAGGTCATTTAGTTGATCTTATATGGGATAGAAAAAATTACATGGTTTACTTTGGTGCTTCTTTAATTGCCTTAAGTTTACTGATTATGTATGGGCTTATCATTCATACAGAAGACATGTCTGAAATTTTCACAGTTGAGACTTGGTTTGTGATTAGTGTAATTTTAGCACCTGTTGGTTATGTAATTCAAGATGTCGTTGCTGACGCCATGACTGTTGAAGCTGTGCCACTAACTGATGAGAGTGGAAATGATTACAATAAACATCAAGTAAAAATTATGCATACAACAATGCAAACTCTTGGTCGTTTTGCAATTATTGGAGGTACAGTTTTAGTTGCGTTGGTGAATGTAATTTTGTTTAGAGATGTAGATAGCCTAGAACAAAATGCTAAAATTGCTCTATACGGTAAAATTTATTTATATGCATTAGTTATTCCAGTTGTTTCAATCTTAGGTGTATTTTTAGCAAAATATTTAAGGAATAAAAAAATTCAAAATTTAAAATCTAAAGGACTTGAGCTTAAAGAGGAAAGAGGATCTGAGAAAACTAATATTAATTGGTGGATCCTTGGGGGAAGTTTAATATTTGTTATTTTCACTTTATCTATAGGATCCTTCAAAGTTCCTTTTGCACAAGAGATCGTTTTTATTGGTTCAGTTGTCATAATTTTATTTTTGATGTTTAAACTTATCAAAGAGTTGCCAGAGAACTTAAGGTTAACAATTGTTGGGACTGCAGTAATTATATTTATATTTCGAGCAATGCCTGGCCCAGGTCCTGGTCTGACGTGGTTTGAAATTGATGAACTTGGTTTTAATGAACAATTTTTTTCAATTTTATCTTTATTGGCCTCAATTTTAACATTGGCTGGAATTGTCTTATTGAGACCATTTATGGCTAATAACTCAATTGCAAAAATTATTGTTGTATTAAGTATAGCTGGTGCAATTTTATTTTTACCAAGTGTTGGTATGTATTATGGATTTCATAATTGGACTGCCTCATTAACTGGAGGGGTAGTTGATGCTAAATTTATAGCAATACTTAATACAGCCCTTGAGTCTCCATTAGGACAGGTATCAATGATCCCTTTATTAGCCTGGATTGCTAAAAATGCTCCCTCACATCTTAAAGCAACTTTTTTTGCAGTTTTTGCTTCTTTTACAAATTTAGCTCTTTCAGCAAGTGCTTTAGGGACAAAATATTTAAATCAAATTTTTACAGTTACCAGAGAGGTAAAAGATAAAGTTTCAGGTGAAATCCAAACTACCGCTGATTATTCAGAACTTGGGATATTGTTAATTGTTGTAACTTTACTGACGCTAATTTTACCTATTTTATTTGTCTATATAATTAACAATAGTAAGTACAAAACCTTGGAATAAAAAATAATCTTATAGTTTTTTTGATTTTTTTTGTTAATTAGAAAGCATGAAAAAAATTTTCCTAGTTTATGGTCATTATAATGACAATTCATTTAATGCAGCAATTAAAAATGAGTTCATAAAACACTCTGAATTAAAAGGTAACAAAGTTGATGTTGTAGATTTATATAAAGAAAAATTTGATCCAGTTTTTGCTGGAGAAGAACCAGGTGCTGAAGTTTTAGATCATCGAAAAAGAATAGAAGAGTGTGATACTATTGTATTAGTTGCGCCTATTTGGAACTTTAGAATGCCAGCAATTGTTGAAGGATGGATTGATAAAGTATTGGCACCGCCATGGGCATTTAGATTTAAGCAACTCGTTGGAAACTATGGCTATCCAATTGGTAATTTGAGAAAAAAGAAAGCAGTAATTTTTTGTACATATGGCTCACCAAGACTAGCTATTACCACATTTTTTTTAAATTTACCTATTAGAAGATTAAAAAGAGGAGTGTTTCACATGTGTGGCATATATAACATTACCTATAGAAGGTATTTTGCAGTACCATTTGTAAGTGACTCAAAAAGACAAGAGTTCTTAGAAGATGTTAGAAAAACTGCGAATAATATTTAAAACTTTATTAATTTTATTGTTTTATTTTGGGTATGCGAGTGCTCAAAACACAAACATTACTATAAATTCAAATTTAAATCTTAATTGTAAGTTTGAAAAAGTAATTTTAAAAAACCCTGATCATAATTTTGAAACATTCTCTAAAGATGAAGTGAACAGAAACGATATTACTAAATTATTTATTGAGACTAAAATTCCAAATGTTTTAAATGTTAGAAATTTATCTAATTTTATTGATAAAATTGAATTAGAGGTGAAAATTTCAAATAGAGACATTGTTTTAATCCAAGCATTTGATCAAGAAAGAAATTATTCAGAATCTGCTGTTTTAACAATTAAAACGGGCGAACTTATTCATGAAATTACTAAAAATATTAAACTAGAAGACAAAGAAAAGGACATTTCTTTTTATAGTTGTAAAAAAATTAATCAAAATACATAAGTTCAAAGACTCTAATTCTCTTATTTGATAATATTTAATCATGAGGAGAGCACTTTTACTTTTTTTAATTTATTTTTTATTTTTAACTAGTTCTATTGCAAATGAAAGAGACGTTAGATTAAATCAATTGTTTAACGAGCTAAAAGTTAATAAATCAAAGGTTGCAGCTATTGTTGAACAAGAAATTTGGTCTTTATGGAGTACTCATCCGACAGATGAGAAACTGACTGCACGTTTAGAAGAAGGTTCTATGTTTGTTAGAAACCAACAACCTAACAGAGCAAGGGAAATTTTTACTGAAGTAATTAAACTTGATGAAAATTGGGCTGAGGCTTGGAATAAAAGAGCAACTGTTCTTTATATGTTGGGAGAATATCAAAAATCACAAGACGATATTGATAAAGTCTTAGAATTAGAACCAAGACATTTTGGTGCTTTAGCTGGCCAAGGACTGGTAAATATAAAATTAAAGAATTATGAAAAAGCAATTCGTAGTTATGAGGAAGCTCAAGAAATTTATCCATCAATGAAAACACCAGATGTTATGATTAAACAACTTAAGGAAATAATTAAACAACAATCAATTTAGTGAAAAAAATATTTATTATTTTTTGGATATTATTAATTTCTACAAATAATTTATCTTCTGAGGCTAAAAAATTAACTAATCAAGAAGATATTTTAAATATTTATAAATCAGTTGTTAAAATTGATAGTATTATCCCCCCTGTAGCAAGAACTGCTCAATCTTTAGGAACAGTTAGAGGAGGGAATGGGGTGGTTATTGATGATAAACACATATTAACAATTGGTTATATTGTTGTTGAGGCTGAAATAATTACAATAACATTACCGGATGGTAAAAAATTTCCAGGTGAGCTTATTGGATATGATCATACAACGGGCTTTGGTATCTTAAGAACTATTATTCAATCAGATCTAACACCTCTTAAAATTGGAGATTCTGATCAATTAACTAAAGAAGATTTTCTATATGTATTACCTTATTTAACAGAAGGAAGACCTTCAGCAGTTAAAATGGTTTCAAGGCGATCTTTTGCTGGCTGGTGGGAATATTTTTTAGATAAACCAATTTATACTTATCCAGCTAATAGTTCTTTTGCAGGTTCTGCTTTAATTAATGAATATGGTGAAGTTTTAGGAATAGGTTCTTTGTATGTAGGAGATGCAGCAGCAACAGGAATAAATTCTCCTGGTAATATGTTTGTGCCAATCAATGATTTAAAACCAATTTTAGATGATTTAATTCAAAATGGCAGAAGAACTAAAAATATCAAACCTTATATGGGTTTAACTTCAAGTGACAATACTGGACAAGTTAAAATCACAAGAGTAAACAACAACGGTCCTGCTGCTAAAGCTGGATTTAATGTAAATGATACAATTTTAGCAGTAAATAATGAAAAAATTAACAACATCGAAGATTTTTATAAAATAGTTTGGTCTTATGGTGGCCCAGGGACTAAATTACAATTTGATATAGAGAGAAATCAAAAAAAATTAAACATTGAGCTTACGACAATGGATCGTAATGACTTTTTTGTAAAACCAAAATATTATTAATATTATGTGTGGAAGATACGTAATTAAAAATGCAGTAACTAAAACTAGTTCATTAGTTAAATCTGCAATTCAGGTTGAGGACGATGAAAACTATAACGCGCATCCTTATCAAAAACTTCCAGTTATAAAAAAATATAAAAATGGAAACACCTTAGAAGCTTTAAGATGGGGCTTAGTTCCAAGTTGGGCTAAAAATAAAGATTTTAAAGCTCTGATTAACGCAAGATTAGAAACTATTGATGAAAAAGTTTCATTTAAAAAATTGATTAAAAACAATCGATGTGTCGCTGTTGCGGATGGATTTTATGAATGGAAGAGGGAAGAGAAAGAAAAAACTCCTCATTACTTTACCCGTGAAGATACCAATACTATTTATTTTGCTGGGATTTTTGAAGAAGATCAGTTTTGTTTAATTACTGAAGAAGCAAAAGAAAATATTAAGGAAATTCATAATAGACAACCTGTTATTCTTAATCAGACTGATGTTAATAGATATTTAAATTTAGAATTACAAGGTTCACAATTTTTAAATGATCGAAAAATACCTAATTTAGTTTTTTATCAAGTATCAAAAGATGTTAATAAACCAACAAACAATAGTGCGTCTTTAATTCAAAAAACTAATATTTAATAGATATTTTAATAATTTTTAAAAAAATTTGTGATAATTTAGATTATGATTAAGAATATTATCTTTAAAAAGATTAAATTCACAAACTTTAATCAAAAAAAATTTAATAAAATAATTAATAAAAAAGGAAATTTTGTATTTCCAGCTGCTCCAGCATTAGTAGAAATTGAAAGATCTAAATATTATTATAAATCTTTACAAGAGGCAGATTTTGTTTTTTTTGATAGTGGCTTATTTGTCATTATGTTAAAAATTTTTAGAAATATTAGTGTAAATAAATTTTCTGGTTTTAAGTTTCTAAATTTATTTTTCCTATATTTAAAAAAAAATAATAAAAAAAAAATTCTTTCAATCGATCCAAATAAAATAATTTCGATTGAAAACAAAAAATACTTTGAAAAAAAAGGTATTACAAAATTTTATAGTTATATCGCACCAATTTATAAATCTAAAAAAATTACTGATAAGAAGCTTTTAAAATTAGTTAATAAGGTTAGACCAAATTTTATTATAATTAATATAGGTGGAACGAAACAAGAAATTTTAGCTCATTACATGAAACAAAATTTAAAAAGTAAACAAACTATATTATGTACAGGTGCTGCACTTTCATTTTTGACAGGTATACAGGCACCAATTAATAAATTTTATGATAAAATTTATTTAGGATGGTTTGTTAGAATTATTTATAACCCTAAAATTTTTTTGAAAAGATACCTGTATGCCCTCGGTTTTGTTCCTATTTTTTTTAAAAATAAAATTATTATAGAATAAGCCGTTCTAATAAAATATGCTTTATTTTAAGCTATTTAAATGAATCATACAAGCTCAATAGGTTTTTTAGAAACAAATTTAAATAAAATTAAAAGTTTAACTTTTATTTTTTTAATTTTCTCATGTTTAATTCAATTAATAATATTAGAAAATTATGAAAATGTATTTTCAATATTATTTTTATTTTTGTCTAATTTATTAATTTTAAGATATTGTTTAAATCAAAACAATATTATTAACTATCCTATTTCTATTTTTGCAATTATTTTTTTTAATATTTATGCAAATGGTGGAGCTCTTTTTTTTAAGAGTATTTTGTTAGAAGACTTAACTGTAAATTTATATCAGCCTAATAAAACTTTTTTTATACTTCTATTATTTAATATATTCATCCTATTAAGTCATTTTTTTTATAAAAAAATTAAAATTCTAGAGAAATTTAAAATTAAAATTTTTAAGATATTAAATTTCATAAATATAAATGAACAAAATAAAAATGAAGTAAAAAAATTTTTCATATATCTTGGAATTACCAGTGTTTTTTTTGCAAGTATTTCTTTTACTTTTTTTGGCAGCTTTATTTATGTGCAAAATCAAGGTTCACCAAATTTATTGGGTGATTTAATTAATGGAATAAATATTTTTTATATAAGCGGTTTCATAGTTTTATTTTCAAATAATTTTTATAATTTTGACTTTTCGAGAAAAGATTATTTTTTAGTTTTTGCAAGTGGTGTACTTATTTTTTATTTATCTTTAGGGTTAAATTCAAGATCAGCTTTTTTTGATTTAGCTTTTGTAGGATTATTAATATATGTTTTTTATTACTTTATAGGCTTTTTTGAAATTAAAGTTTTAAGACTTAATAAAATATTTTTCATTTTTATCTTATTAGTCATTTCAACTAGTTTGATTGATAGATTTTCTCAAACTTACATAGAGTCAAGAGAATTGAGAGACAAAACAAACCCAATCCAAAATGTTAAAAATCATTTTTCAAGTTTTTTAGATGGAAATGCAAATAGAGAATATGAATACTTCAGTTCAGTAAATATTTTTAATGAAAATTATTACAAAATTCAATTATTGAATCGAATGAATATTATTAAAGCAACAGATAATGTTATTTATGCAAAAAATTTTTTAAATACCCAGCAAATCAATAATTTAATTTCATACGAAAAAAACCAAACAATATCCATATTGCCAAATCCAATAATCAAAATATTTAGTAATACTTTTGATAAAGGAAGATATTTAAACTACACAATGACGTCAAAAATTTTTATCGAGGCTGATAGATCTTTTGGGGGATCAAAAAGTAACGGATTGATATATCCAATAGTTTATATCTATCAAGATTTTTTAATTATAATTATGACAACTGTTATACTTATTGTTTGTTTCTTATTTTTAGATGCTTTTTACAATCGAAATGAAAAAAAATTTTCAATTTTGCTATTTTTGTTTTTTTACTCAACTGGAGGAGGTATTGTAAACTCAATCTCTCAAGGAAGTATTTCAGATTTAACTGCTTTACTAGTTAGAGATATTCCTCAATCTTTATTAATATTATTTATTTTATACAAATCATTTTTTATGGTCTTAAAAAAGATTCGATAAAATTTTTTTAATATTTTTTTCAAAGGAAATATTATTTAAAATTGAATTAACTTTTTTGGTTCCATTAGAACTAATAAAATTTAGCTTTTTGTTATCTGCTAATATTTGATGACATTTTTTGATACAGTCATTTAAATTTTCAAAAAAAATTGCTTCAAAATTATTTTTAAAAAATTCTAAGTGAGTTTTTGTTTTTTTTGCTAATAAAAGTGTACCAATTAATGGAATTTCTAATGACCGATGTGTGATATCATCATTATTTTCAATTGATGGTAAACAGATTGAAATATTGCCTGATTTAAGAGTTTCTACGTATTTTTTATCATTTTCAATCTTGGGGTAGAAGATATTTTTATTTGTTGTGTATAATCTGGATCTCTCCCAATGATCTCCATAAACTTGAATTTTGAATTTATTTTGTAAAAACTTTTCTACCAATTTCTCTCTTTCATTTCTGAAAGTTGATACAATAATAATTTCATTTTTTTTGATTATTTTTTTTTTTCTTAATTTTTTAAATTCATCAATTTTAATTGTTGGTGGTATCCAGATTTTATTTTTAATTTTAAATTTGATGCTATCAGCTAATCTATTTTTCTGCATAAAAATTACTAAATCAAATAAATGAAAATTATCTTTTATTAAATACCATCTTTTTCCATCATTATTTTTAAATGGATTGTCAGTACAAAAATAAATAATTTTTTTCGATTTTTTTTTTAAATAAGAAATACTTTTTTTTCCTAATAGGTTTTCATTATTAATATAAATTAAATCATAATTTTGCTTAATATTTTTCTTTAAAAAGTATAAAATTAACAAATCAAATACTTTGAAATTAAAGTGCCAATTAATTTTATTGATTAAAACACAACAAAAATTAATGGTTTTTATATTTATTTTCTTAATATTTTTATAATTTTTTTTTAAAATTTTATATTGATAATACGAATAACCAATTTTGTTATCATCACCTAAAAATAAAATTTTCATTTTTAGTTTATAATTTTCTTTAAAGATTTAAAACAACTTTCAAAATTATATTTGGAAATTATTTTCTGACTGTATTTTTTATGAGCTTGCAATTTTTTTTTATTATTTATGTAATATAACATCTTAGCATAAAGATCGTCAGAGTTTTTGGATTTAAACAAATAACCATTTTTATTTTTAACGATAAGATCTGCAGCACATCCAACCATATTTGATGCAATAATAGCATTTCCTGAGCACATAGCCTCATTCACAACTAGACCCCATGGTTCAATTTTTGAAGGAACAATTAATATGTCAGATTTCTTATAAAATTTTTTTAATTTATTTTGATTTATAAAACCATGAAATTTTACAAAGTTTATTTTTTTTATTTTAATTTTGTTTTTATAAATTTTTAAAAGTTCACCACTACCAATAATATCAAAAAAAACGTTTGTTTTTGGTGCAATTTTGACTATTGCTTCATACAGGACATCTATACCTTTTAATGAATTAATTTTTCCTACAAATAAAAAATTAATATTTTTTTTAATTTTATTTATCTTATTAAAAAAAAATTCATTGTTTACTACATATGGAACCCTAACAATTTTACTTTGTTTAATATTTTTTGATAAATAGTACTCTTTATTAAGCTTTCCAATAGCTAGATAATAATCAATAAAAAGATCAATAAAATTGTAATAAATTTTATTTAAAAATATATTAATTTTGTTTCTATTTTTACTATATTTATTACTTTCTTCTCTAATCAATACTTTTTTTCCTATAATTGAAGCAAGAATAATTACTAAAAAATTATAAAAATTTTTTGTACCATGTAACCAAATAAATTTTGTTTCTGGATTAAATAAAAATGAGAAATTATATTTATTAATTTTGAAATAGTTGTAGTTTTTTATTAAATTTTGATCCCATAATATTTTTTTTTTAAAATTTTTATCGTAAAATTTACCTGTGGTATGCAAACTTTTATAAGCAACCGTAATGTCAATTTTTTTTTTTACCAAATACTTTATCAAAGGAGTTTGGTATTGTATTGGATGACTAAGAATATATATAATTTTCATAAGTTATTTTTGATCCATATACTGAAAGAATTGTTTATTTTTAAATTATAGTTTTTGTCAAAACAAATTAGGGCTTGTTTTGATAATTTATTTTTTTTTTCATATGAAATTGATAATAAGCTTTCAATACTTCTTTTTAATGAATTTACATTTAATTGATGCACTAGACCGCAAGAGAATTTTTTAATTATTTTAGAAATTCCTACTTTGTTTGAAATAATTACTGGTTTACCTACTGAAAGACTTTCAACTACCGAAACTCCAAAATTTTCACCATAAGATGGTAAAATAGTAAATTCTGAAAATTTTAGAAGATTCCATTTATCATTTCCCTGAACAAACCCAGTAAAAAAAATTTTATTTTTCAATTTGTTTGATTGAATTAATTTATCAATTTTTTCTTTGTATTTTTTATTATGAATAGGCCCTGATAGAACTAAGCAGTAATTTTTTTTTATTTTTATTTTTGAAAACGCATTAATTAAAAGATCTAAACCTTTTTTTGGATCTATTCTTCCTATAAATAGAATATATTTTTGTTCTTTAAGATATGGATGTTTTTTCAATAATTTAAATTTACTTAAATTGAATTTTGGTTTTATTATTCCATAATTAACTTTTTTAATTTTAATACCATCAGTATCTACAAACGTTTTTTTTAAATGATTTATTTCTTCATCTGAATTTACAAGTACAGAATTAGATTTAATTAAATTACCTCTTTCGAATAAAAACCAATATATTTTTTTCTTTAAGGTTTTAGTTTTTTCTTTACCAAAATATGGATCCAGCATTCCATGTGTAAAAACATGATATTTTTTTTTTAGAATTATCCTAGCAATTAAAGTTTGAAATTGCCACAAGCCATGAATAAAAAATTTATGATATTTTTTTCTGTTTTTAATTAACCAAAAAATTAATTTTATACTTAATCCATATTTAAAAAATCGATTATTTAAGCCAATATATTTTATATTTTTGCTATATTTGTACCTACTATTTTTACCCAAATGTATGATGTCATGTTTGATATTATTGTTAAAATTTGACTTAGCCATATCGGCTAAACTATGAGATGGTCCCCCATCTTTTAATTTTACGCTGTCAATTATACTGGCAACATTAATTTTAGACGTCATCAATTAATTTTTTAAAAATATTGTTTCTATTATATTTACCACTATTAAATAAAAATGATATTTTAAGAATGTTTATATCTACCAACATTCTAAACCATAAAGTTTGCCAGAAACAAAATCTAAGACCATTTATGCCATCTAAAAAACCTAAATTAAAAATAAATCTATAAAAGAATAAAAAAATTGGCCTGACAAAAATTGGAAATCTGTAATATATTTTTTTTCTAATAACCTTAATTTTCATTTGTTCTTTGGAAAATTTTTTATTATTTAAATTTTTTTCAAATTTAAATCTTATAGCTTCTTTAATTGCGTACTCTTTATGTTTTTTTTTCCAAAAATTAAATTTTCTTTTATTGTGATCAAATAAGGAAATATTTAGATTTATTATTTTAGGCTCGCAAATAATTTCTTCATCAAAAAGTGTATTTTCACAAATTCCTTTTCCATTTTTCCAAATTCTTAATTTTTTTTGAGGGAAAACTCCACCATACTTAATTTCTTTTTCATTAAAAAAATATCTTCTTGTAACATTTATACCATTAATATTATTTGGTAAATTTTTTAAACTTTGGTCTAATTTTTTAAAAAAATTTTTTTCTACAAATTCATCTGCATCTATTCTCATTAACCATTTTGTTTTTGAATTACTAAGTTTGATTGCTGAATTTAATTGATCTGAATGGTTTTTAAATTTCTTTTTTATAAATTCTATTTTTTTTGATTTAATAATGCTTATTGTTTTATCGGTTGAAAAACTGTCTAAAATAAAAATTTTTTTGACTTTACCAATCAACGAATCAAGACACCTTTTTATATGCTTGTCTTCATTATAGGTAATGATTATAGCAGTGATATCACACAATTTTTTTGATTTTTTCATCATTTTTAAATGTAAATATGACTTAGTGTATAAATATATATTACATATTAAATGATTGTTTAAATAATTACTCATAATAAATTTTTAATGGAAAAAACATTATTCAGCACCTTATCTAAAATAGCAGAAGGTTTAGAAATTAAATATTATTGGATTGTTTTTTTAAAATATTTAAAACCGATATTTTTCATATCATTTTTAATATCTTTATTAGTATTATTAATTTCATTAAACATTGAAAAAAAATACAGAAGTTATGCAACAATAGTAATAGAGGCTGATGAAAGTCAAAAAATTGTAAATATTGAGGAAGTTTATTCTTTAGATAATCAAGCTAGTAGAATTAATAATCAAATTGCAATTTTAAATAGTGATGATGTGGTTGATTATATTGTTAATGACAAAATTATTCTTTCAGAATTTCAAGAACTTTTTAGAGGCCTTGAGCCGAGTTTAATTAAAAGACTTTTTGTAAAAAAAGAAGATATCAGCAAGGAAGGCCTTAGAGGTTATTTAAAATCAAATTTTTCAGTAAATAATATTCCTCGAAGTGATGTTTTAGAATTAACTTTTATTTCAGCTAGTCCTAAAATATCAAAATTAGCACTTCAAAATATTATCAAATCTTATCAAAGATATGAAATAGACTCTAAGATAGTAATCACTTCTTATGCTAATGAAAAAATTTCAGATAGACTTAAAGAACTTACAAAACAAATGGAAAGTGCTGAAAAAAATTTAGCAAAATATAAAGAGGAAAATAATTTAGTAGATACTGGAGATGTTAAAGAATTAAAAATTAAACAAATAGAAAATTTGTCTGATACTATCTTAGAACTTCAGGACAAAGTAAATCAATATCAATCTGATCTTCTTGCAATTAAATTAGCGAAAGGTGATGTCAATCAATTGACTTCCATACAAGACTTAATGGTTAGACCAGAAATAAAAAATATTTATGAAAGTTTAATGGGTTCTAGAAATAATCTTGAGTCATTAAGATTGTTGTATACCAATGAACACCCTAAAGTAAAAAAAGCATTACAAACAATAGCTTCTTATGAGGCCCAATTGGTAAAAATAATTAATGATAATATTGATAAAAAAACTTTTGAATTAACAAATTTAAAAAATTCAATAGATATAAATAAAAAATCGTTAACTAACGCAACAAAAGAGCTTAGAGATTTGGAAGAAAAAGAATCTGGAATGTTAAAGTTTTCTAGAGAAGTTTCTAGTAGCCGAAAACTTTATGAAACTTTTTTACAAAGAGTAAAAGAAACAAATGAAGCTCAAAATTTACAAATTTCAAATGTAAAAATAATAGAAGATCCTATTGCTTCAAATACACCAGTTTCTCCAAATATTAAGAAAAATACTATTTTAGCATTTTTATTTTCTGCGATAGGAGTTTATTTTTATTTATTTTATAGAGATTTAAATAGCTCAACTGTAAAAGATCCAACCTCATTAGATATGTTTGACACATTAGTTTTGGCAAATTTACCCAAAGTAAATATTTCACGTAAAGGTTTTCATGTGATGCAAATGTTTTTGGAAGATAATGAATCTGCTTTTGCAGAAGCTGTAAGAAATGCTCGAACTGTAATGGAGTCTAAATTTAAAACTAATAAAAGTTATTTAGTAACTTCAAGCAGCCCATCTGAGGGTAAAACAACAGTAGCATTTAATTTAGCTTTATCTTTACAAAAAAATTATAAAGTTTTATTAATTGAGGCTGATATTAGAAAACCTTCTGTTGCCGCAAGTTACTATGAGTTTGATGAAAATCATAAAGGTCTTAGTGAAATTTTGACTAATGAAGTTTCTTTTTCAGATACAATACAAAAAGTTCCTGGAACTAAATTAGAATTTATTAGCTCAGGAAAAAGAAGAAGCGATCTATCTGATATAGTTAATGTAGCTAAATTTAAAAAATTTTTAGATGTTCTTAATAAAAAATATGATTATGTAATTGTAGATAGTGCACCAATATTACCAGTTTCTGACACCTTGGTTCTGGCACAAGCAAGCGACTATATATTTTACGTCACTAGATCTAATGTTACTGGTGTTTTATCTTTAATGTCTGGGATTAAAAAACTTAAAAATATAAACAGAAATGTAAATGCATTTATTTTAAATGATCTAGATATATCTAAAAATAGTTATTACGGTTATTACTATCAGCAACCATATTATTATTCAGGTGAGGAAAAACCATATTAGAATAATTTTTTACTATGCTAAATCTTGAAAAATTATTTCAAAAAGATGACGAAATATTTGTTTTTTATAGTTTTTTGTCTCAAGCTATAATTGCTTTTTTTGCTTTATATACATCAACAATTTTATCAGAAAATACTTTATTAGAACTTTTTTATTTTTCTTACTTTGTAAAATCACAATATTTTTATTTTGTATTATGTGTTTTTGTACTTTATTTGTTATCTTATTTACTAATTCGGAATAGAAAAAATTATGTAAAAACATTTTATTATTTTATCAAAAGGGATATTAAATTTTTTTCAACAATCTATTTTGTTTTATTTGTAATATTTTTTTTTTTAAATAATCAGAAAATTAGCTACATATGGTTTTTAAACTCTTTTATTTTTTCTTTATTAAATTTATTCTTATTAAAAGCTTTAAATAACCAGATATATAAATATTTAATAATCAATAATGTTATCCAAAGAAATATTTTGATTATTGCAAATTTTGCTACAGTTAAAAAATTTGTTGAAAGTTATAAAAATAAAAAAAAAAAATCTCTCATAAAATGTTGCATAATTACAGATTCTAATATTGAAAATTATTTTAATGAGTTAAAAATACCTAATTTTAAATTTGGTGATAATATTTATGAAATATTAAATTATCATCATATTGGTCAAATCTGGCTTGAAATTGATAACAAACAAGAGGATTCGAAGCTAGAAGAATTATTAAAATTACCTTTCGATATAAAAATATTCTCAGGAATTAATAATAAAGAAAATATAAATTATTATATTGAAAAATTTAATATCACCTCAACATCAGATAAAAAAAATAATTATATTTTTTATTCTATAAATAATTCTAGGTTTACAGGAGCACCTTTGCTTGTAAAGTTTTTAATTGATAAGGTATTTGCTATTTTAATATTATTAATAACCTCACCAATCATTTTGATTTCTATTTTGTTAATTCTTGCTGAAGACGGGTTTCCAATTATATTTAAGCAAAAAAGAACAGGTTGGGATGGAAGAAAGTTTAGTATTTTTAAACTTAGAACTTTAAAGAAAGAAAAATTTGATAAATCTATACAAGTTCAAGCAGGAGACAAAAGATTACTTTTTTTTGGCAAATTTCTTAGAAGATTAAGCATTGATGAGCTTCCTCAAATCTACAATGTGTTAAGAGGAGACATGTCTTTAGTGGGTCCAAGACCTCATATGATTGAGCATAGCAAAAAATATTCGAATATAATTAAAAATTTTTTAACAAGACATAAATGTAATCCAGGGATAACAGGGTGGGCACAAATACACGGTTATAGAGGAGCAACACCAGATGATGAATTAATGAAAAAAAGATTAGAATACGATATTTGGTATTTAAAAAATTGGTCAATA
The DNA here is from genome assembly GCF_052047695.1 of Candidatus Pelagibacter sp. HIMB1623. Taxonomy (NCBI): domain Bacteria; kingdom Pseudomonadati; phylum Pseudomonadota; class Alphaproteobacteria; order Candidatus Pelagibacterales; family Candidatus Pelagibacteraceae; genus Candidatus Pelagibacter; species Candidatus Pelagibacter sp. HIMB1623. The sequence continues at coordinate 33,808 of NZ_JBNAJN010000012.1, read as the reverse complement.
GGATTGGATTTAAAGATAATGTTCAAAACTATTTATGCTATTCTCAAATATAAAGTCGATTAGCTTAGTTCAATTGACAACTATAGATTGAAATAATATTTTCTAAAAGATGATTCGATTTATAAAAAATAATTTTTTAGAAAACCCTAAATTTGAGGATTTTAAAAAAAGAAACTTTAAGAGAGAGCTTTTTTTAAAATTTCAAAAAATTAAATCTAGAATTTATCCAAATCAATTTATCTCAAATACTCCAGAACTAAAAATTGAAAAAAATAATCTGCAAGATCAGAATGTAAAAATATTTAATGAGCCAATAAAAAAGCAAATTAATTTAGATATAAAAATAACACCAGAAAGAAATAAAGAAATTATAAATAATGATAACAAGTTTTTAAAAAAGAAATTAAAGAGAAAACTTGGAAGATTGAAAAGAAAGATTAAAAGATATAAAGTTAGTTCGAGCGAGAATATTAATAGTAAAAAAATTGTGTTTAATATGAATGAAGGTGATGAAAAACTTAATCAATTGAATTTAAAAATAAAAGAGATGCAAAATGAGTTAAGTAAAATTCATGAAGCAGATGATAAAGACTCTCAAGATGTCATTAAAGTTAAAAATAAATATAAGAGAAAAATTAAGAAATTAAGAAATAAGATTAATAAACTAACTAAAAATAATGAAAAAGTAAGCAACGTTGTAAACTTAAAAACAACATTATTTGAAAACGATAGAGTTGATGAAACTAAGCAATTAAAAGAACAACCTGAAGTTGACTTAAGATCAGAAGAAATTATAGATTTAGAAAGTCAATTGGACTTTTATAAAAAAGAAAATCAAGAACTAAAAAATGAAATTGACAAACAAAATTCATCTCAAAAAATAAATCAAGAACAAAAAAATATAACAGAAGAACTTGAGTTAAAAATCAAACATTATCAAGATGAGAATATTAGATTGTCAAATCTTATTACAAGCCAAAATAGAAAAATAGAAATTATGTCATCTCAAATTCAAAATTTTGAAAATTTGAAAAACAAACTTTATCAACAAGTCAATATTCTTGGTGATACACTTTTAGATAATGATAATGTTGAAAATATTTTTGAAAACAATTCAATGAATAATGAAAAAGAATTAGCTGAAGAAAATTCAAAAGAAGTAAAAGTTGTGAATTCAGATAATATTTCAATAAAAAAAGAATATACACCTAAAGTAACTAGAAATTTAGAAGTAAATGATAATTATTTAGATCAAGAAATAAATAAAATTTTTTCTGAATAAAAAGTTTATCTTTCTAAAAAATCGAATTAATTTGAAGCTATTAATGCTAAATATTTTTAATCATTATAAGCTTCTTATTATTTTTTTATTTACGCTAATTGTTAATATACAATCTAATGCAATCAGTGCTATCAATGAGGAAGAGATCAAAAGTCAAATTTCTTTAATTGAAAGAAATTTAAAAGAATATGAAATTACAAAGTCGTCTAATTTACTAGATATAAATGATAATTTAATTAAAAGATTGACATTAGGATTAGAAGAAGAAAGTCTTGATAATAAAATTCTTTTATTTCAAGAGCTATCAGACACATTAACTTCGATTAAAGCAAATGTAATACTCAAAATAATTGAAAAAGATGCAAAAAATAACGGTAGTTTGAAAAATTTAAATAACCAACAGTTAAAGGATGTTACCCAGCTATTTGAAGACACAATTCCAAATATTTACGACGATACCAGAGAAACTAATGATAATGCTTATTTATTAGCCTCAATTTTAAATGAGTCAGAGGAAAGACTCTGTAATAATATTGTCAAACAAATATCAAATACGTCTATAGACAACAATAATTCAAATTCATTAGCAACCAATGTAATCTATTTTGCATCAGAAATTAATTCTGAATTTTTATCAATAATAAATAAAACTGAAAAAGAAAAATTAATTAAACAATCAATCAATGAAGTAAATTATGACTTGAATATTAATAAAAAATCAGTTGAAAAAAAAATTTCAAAGGATAATTACACCAAAAATAGTTTAGTGGCATTAAGTACTGCAATTCTTAAATCAAGTGAAGATATATCAAATAATATTATTCAAAATATAAATAACCTAGATAAAAAGGATAAAGAAGTAATTTCATTTAAACTAACAGAACAGTCATTAGAGTTAGATGAATGGAAAAAATCAGAGGATTTAAATATAATAAATAACAAAGTAAAATTTGCTGAAAATATTTTTTCTTCAGGGTTTTCAAAAATAGATGATAAAAAAATAGAGTTAGCAAAAAATGTTATTGAAAAATCTGACGTTAATACATCAGAAATTTTAGTTAGATCAATAATTGATACTCATATTAAAGAAGAGAATAATTTTTTCACATTAGAAGAAAATGTTGTTAGTAATTTAAGTAATATTTTTGAAGCAGCAAAAGTAAATAAAGCACAAATATTTAGTTCAAATAGTGAAGCAGATGAAGTTTTAGATAGTTTGTTTAATAATAAATTGTCATCAGGACTTCTAAAAAATAATAAATTACAATCAGCTTATGTTATCGTACCAAAAAAAAGATTTGACTTAGATAATGTTTCACCAAATTAAGACTAGTCAATTTTCATTAAATAAAACTTATCAAATAATATTTTGTTTTTTTATTTTTTTTACAACAATTTTCAACGCATCAAATTCATTCTTATTAATTAAAATTAATTTTGTAATTTTGTTATTTTTTTTTATTTTCTTAATTTTAGATAAAAAATATAAAAAAAATTTTATTTATTCTATAAAAACAAACAAAAAAATATTTGTTTTATTTGTTGTATTTATTCTTTATTTAATATTTCAAATTATTCCACTTCCTAATAATTTTTTAAATCTTATTTCAGAAAACTCATACAATTTTTATTATGGAATTAATTTAAAAAAATATAATCCAGTAACTTTAAACGTTTACTTTTCTATTCATGAAATTATTAGTTACTTAAATATTTTTTTCATAGTCGTTTTAACTAATTTAATTTTTTATAAAAAAAAACACACCAATAGGTATTTTTTCTACTTTTCAATAATTGGCTTTATTCATGCTTTTTTTGCAGTTTTTTGGTTGCTTATAGGAAATCCTGAATTTCTATTCAAAGAGACAATGTATTATTCGAATTCTGCAACAGGTTTTTTTATTAATCGAACTAATTTTGCTTTTTTTTTAGTTTTAACTTTTTTAATAAGTCTAAATTATTTATTTTTTAATTACAAAAAAATTATTCCTACAGAAAATGATTTCAATGTCGTCTATGTAAGAATATTCATCTTGTTTATATCAATTGGTATAATTTCAACTTTTTCAAGATTAGGTAATTTATATTTGCTTTTTTCAATATTATTTTATTTCATTTTAACTTTAAAAAATCAGAAAAATTTTTTAAATCAGTTTTCTTTATTTTTTATTGTTCTAATCCTATTTGATATTTTAGTTATGGGTCTTTATTTTGGAGGTAATGAGTTAATTTCTAGGTTTGATTTTTTTAACTATGAATTACTCTCTAATATTGAAAATCAAAATTCTATCTCTGGACAAATTGAAATTACAAATAATTTATCTCGAATTAATTTAATTTTATTAAGTTTAAATTTTTTTAAGAGTTTTCCTTATTTTGGATATGGAGCTGGTTCTTTTGAACCTGCCTTCTTTTTATTATTTGAAAATATCCAAAATGTATACGCTAATCATGCTCATTCTGATTTTGTAGAATTATTAGGGGAGATAGGAATTTTTGGTTTTTTAATTTTTTTATTAATTTTTGTTAACATTATAATTAAAGGTATACACACATTTAAAAACAAAACCAATAATGCTTATGTTTTGCTCATACCTCTGTTAATAATATTTTTGTTTAATGGATTTTTTGATTTCTCACTAAATATTCCAAGCAATCAATTTTTATTTGCAAGTTTAGTTTCTTTTAGTTTAAAAAAATATTTGTAAACTTTCTACTGAACATTGACACTATTAGCGTCTAGCCCATTTTGAATGATTGGATTATATGATTTAAATAAATCTGTTTGAGGTAATAATAAACTAATTACTCTATTCCATTTAACTATGTCAGACGCAGGTATATAAACGATATCTTTTGCTTCTAAATTAAAATATTTACCTGCAACTAAGTTCACCGGGTTTTTAACATTAATTTTATAAACATCGATAGTTAGTTCTTCCTCATAATTTTCTCGGATCACAAATATTTCTTTTGCATCTGCGGTCAAATTATTTATTCCACTATCAGACAAAACTTGAGTTAAATTATACCCCGCATAAGGAAAGAAAGATCCTTGAATATTTGCTTCCCCAAAGACAAGTATTGAGTCTGGATTACGATCAATAAAAATCACATCATCTTTTTTAAGAAAAAAGTTTTTTCTCTCATCTATTCCAGTGATTGCATTTTTTAAATCCATTTTATAAACTGCCCCATCTCTTCTAATAACACCAGATGTACTAGATAAATTGTCATTTCCAGTGGTATTGATATTAGCTTTTATAATCGCATCTAAAATTCTCATAGGTTTATCATCCAAATCAATAATTAATTGATTTCGAACTGTACCTGTTACATATACCTTGCTGCTAGCAAAAGTTACGATATCTAATTGTAGATCAGGATTTACATAATATTTTTTTAAAACATTAGAGATTAAATTTTGAGCTTCCTCTGCGCCTTTATTCTTTACATTAATCTTGCCAACATATGGCAAATCAATATCTCCAGAAGGATCAACTAAATAATTCCCATCAATATCATCTGTTTCAGTTAAATTGATATTTATTTCATCCCCTCCACCAAGTTGATAATCATACTCGTAATCATAAAAACCATAATAATCTTTGATTACTTCAGCATCAGTATCTTTAATAATACCACTGTTTAAATTACTTATTTCATTAAAATCCATTTCACCCAAATCATGAAGCACAATATTAATATTAGGATTTACTGAACTATTCTTAATTATATTTGGTTTTTCACTAATACCAGGGGAAACAGCGCATGAATTCAAAAAACTCATTAAGCCTAAAAAAAACAAAGTATAAATTAATTTAATATTTTTTATCATTCGTTAATATTTTATACTTATTATTAATATTGAATAAATTTAATACCTTTTTTTTTTAAATTTAGCAGGATTACCAGCATAAACTGAGTTTCTCTTAGTATGATGAACCAAATTGCTGTTTGCTAGTAAAACCGATTCTCTATCCATCATGACACCAGGACCCACAAAGCAATATGCAGCTACCCAAACATTTTGCTTAATAAATATTGGGGACCTAGTTAATTCAAAGCTTTTAGATTTGTAATTGTGGCTTGCAGTACATAAGAAAGTATTTTGACTTATTATTGAGTTTTGTTGAATTGTTATTTTATCATAATTATAACAATCTACATTTCTTCCTAAACAACTATTTTTTCCCATGATTAAATTCCATGGCATAAATATTTTTGCAGATGGGTAAATTTTTGAAGTCCATTCAATTTTAGCTCCAAATAGTTTCAAGATGAATACTCGCCATGAGTTAAAAGGGAAAATTGGTGGAGTAAACTTGCAGAATAATATCCAGATAATTTGCCAAAAAACTCTTAAGATCTTCAATGAAAAGGGCAGTTTATACTTCTTCAATTTATTTTTAGTTTAGTTAATTTTTAAATAATTTAGTGTATTTAATAATATATTCGTTTTAACAAAAAAAATATGCATTTTTCACTTTTTCTTAATTTAATAAAAAACAATTTAAGATTTAAAGAAAATGTTAGTTATCATTCCTTTAATTTTGTATCTAAAATATTTGTTCAAATTCTTTTTCCACCTTTAATGATATTAATTTGGGGAGCTGAAAATTACGGTATTTGGATAATGATCCTCTCACTTGGAGCATTATTTATTGGCATAAACTTTAATTTCACAGAGGTGGTGAGGTTAGAAATGACCAAAATTTATAAAAAATCAAAAAAAATTAGCTTAAATCAGCTTGTTTCAAACTTATTTGTGTCTCACTCAATCAATATCGCTTTTTATACGTTACTCTCATTATTGTTTTATTTTTTTATTTCAATTGATGAAATTGAGAGTCTTACAGGATTAAATAATAATGAAATTCAATTTATATTTATTTTTATTTTTTTATCTTTTTTATTAGAGAACATAATTAATTATTTTTATCCGATAATAACGTTTAAGGGGTATACCAAAAATTGGATACACCAAAATACTTTATTTTTATTTTACTCAAGATTTTTAATCTTGTTAGGATTTGTTTTTAATGATTTTAAGTATTTAGCTTTAATTTATTTTGTAGCAAATATAATAAGATTTCTAGTGATGTTTTATTTTTTTTTAAAAGAAAAAAATAATATTAAAGTTAGTTTAAAATATTTTAATTTAAAAAGTTGTTCTGATATTTTTAAAAAGTCTATTAGTTATAGTTTTGAAAAAATTAACGCTGTTATTAATCAAAATTTAATTATTTTATTAATTGGTAAGTTTTTTTCACCTTCAATTGTAGCTTTGATTACAACTGCAAGAACTATGTTTTCATATTTACCATCTAACGTATATGATATTATTTATTCTCCAGCTTTAATTGAATTTACATCCTTAAAAAATATGAATAAACAAAAAATAATTCAAAAAGTTTTGTTATTTTTAAAACCAGTATTATTTGTAAGTTTTTTATTCATTCCATTTAGTTTATTATTAGGAAAACCAATTTATGGTTATTGGATTTCTGACCCTCAAATACAAATTTCATTAGTATTTATATTTTTATTATCAGTAGAATCTTTTTTAACTACTGTTTTAACAGGTTTAAAAATACCTTTTAAATCTAATAATAATTTTTTATTCATTACTAAAATTGAAACATTTTTTTCGATATTATTATTAATTATTGTAGCTTTCATTCCTTCTATTGATAATTGGATGATAATTTTTATGATTTCAAATGTTTTTTTATTCTTAATTAATATCATGTTTATCTTTAATTATAAAAACTATCTCTCTAAACTGCATGGAAAATAAAAAATTTTTATTAAGTACTCATGGTACCTTTCATTATTTTGATTTAGCTAAAGAATTAATTTTAAGAAATGCATTAACCAAAATTATTTCTGGATACCCAAAATTTAAATTAAACAAATATAATTTAGAATCAGAAAAAATTCATGCCACAGGCTTTTATCAGATCCTTACTCAATTATTAGGTAGATACAAATTTTCTAATAAGAAAATTTTAGATTACCTGGCTTTAATAAATTGTAAAAAGTTAGATTTAATCTCTTCAAATTATATTAACGACAGTAATATATTTCTAGGTTTATCGGGAACTGGATTATCGACTGGCCAAAAGTTTGTTGAAGCAGGAAAAATTTATATTTGTGAACGAGCAAGTGCTCATGCACAATTCTGTCATGAGATATATAAAGAAGAGTACGATAGATTTAATTATAAATTTCACACCTCAAGTGAATTAATGGAAAGAGAATTAGAAGAATACCAAAAAAGTAGCTTTGTATTGTTACCCTCTGAATTTGCTCAAAAAACATTTGAAAATAAAGGTTTTTTTAACACAAAAGTCATCGATTATCCTGCAAATGATAGTCATTTTTTTCCAATTCCTGAGTTAAAAGGTGACAAAAATCAATTCAATATCCTTTATGTGGGAGGCTTAACTGTTCGTAAGGGTCTAGAATATCTGATTGATGCTTTTAATAAAATAAAATTTAAAAATAAAGTTTTACATTTGGTTGGCACCAAAACTTTTGATTTTAAATTCATTGAAAACAAGATTGATCACCAACATACGATAATTTACGGTCATTTAGATCAAAGTAAAATCAATGAGCTGATGAATAAATCTCAATTATTTGTATTACCTAGCCTTCAAGACGGCTCTGGTATAGTTGTCTCTCAGGCATTAAAGACAGGCCTTCCTGTAATTGTATCTGAAAACACAGGTATTGAGAGTTTAATTAAAAAAAATGATTGTGGATATGTAGTTCCTATCAGAGATTATAATATTTTATCTGATAAAATAGATTATTTAATTGAAAACCCCAATCAACTCGAATTATTTTCAACTAATGCAATCAATTTTTCTAAAAATCATACTTGGAAAAACTATGTGGATCAATTAAATCAAATTATTGATAATTTTAATTAATTAATTCTTTATAAATTTTAGATAATTTTAAAAAATAATTTTTTTCACTAAATTCTTTTATATTTTTTAAATTAAATTTTACTAATTTACTTTTTTCTTTTTTATTTTCTAAAATATTAACTAGTAATTTAGAAAATTTTTTGTGATCATATGGACTTGCCATATACTTTTTAGTTTTTATTATTTCTTTTAATACTTTTATATCTGAGCAAACAACTGGTATTCCGCTATTAATCGCTTCTAGCAACGGTAATCCAAAACCTTCATAAACAGAGGGAAAGAAAAGTACATCATTTATTTTATAAATCTTACTAATCTCTCTTCTAGTTAATTTTGGAAGTTCAATTATATTTTTTTTTAAACTTTCTTTTATTTTAAAATCAAATTTGTTTCCAATTTTAATAAAATATATATTTTTATAATAATTTTTTAAATGTTCTAAAACTTTAAGAGTAATTTTATGGTTTTTGTAGAAAGAAGTTCCAATAATTAAAATTTTTTTACCATTTATTGGTATTTTAAATTTTCTTATAACCTTATTTTTATCAATTTTTTGTTGATTGAAGAATTTTTCTATTGAATTTTGTTGAACAACTATATTTTCTTTAGGACAATCTGTGTATTTAACTATATCTCGTTTAGTATTTTCACTAACTGCTATAACTTTATCAAATTTTTTAAGATAGGAGAGGGAATGTTTGACTAAGAATGGGTTTTTTCCAATTTTTTTCTTAAAAATTACTGGAATAAGGTCATGAACAGTAATTATTTTATATTTTGCATTCAAATGATTGACCAAATGTGCATATTGGTGATCAATTACATGGGCAATATCAGTTTTTTTCAATTTTTTGACCTGATCAGGGTAATTGATGTATCGATTGTACCTTAAATTCCAAGGTTGAGAGATAATTTTAGAATTTTTGTTTGAAAATTTAGGAATGAACTTGCTTACTTTGAAATTTTTGTAATTTTTTAAATTTGAATACAAATTGTTAGCCACAGTTTCCATACTTAGGCGTTTATCTTCCTTAAAATTGAAAAAATACCTTACAGAGATTTTTTTTTTCATTTTTTAGATTAAAAATATAATATTTTGTAATTCAACTGAAACTATACACAACATATAGTGTTTTCAAATTTTAAAAAAATCAATCATAAATTGAAATTTTACTTTAAAATTGACCCATAATGAGCAATAATTCACTTAATCGAGTAAACAAATTCAACGGTTTTGGGAGCAAATTGAGTGTTAAAGAAAATATTTAATGTTTTTTTAATTATAATTTTAATTAACACTACATTTAGTGTTATTTCAGTTATTGCCGTAGCACCTTCACCTGGAGATTTGCTAAGAAATAAGGAAAATTACGAAAAAAGTCAGAAAATCCCTAACAAAATTCCAGATATCTTACTAAAGAAGGAGAAAATCACAGATACTCTTGAGGGAGATCAGAAAATCTTGGTAGAAAAGTTTCAATTTATAGGAGAACTTGATTTTGTTCCAATTGAAACGCTTCAAAATTTGATCAAGGAATTCAATGGTAAAGAGTTAAACTTTGGAGAAATCCAATCAGTAGTAAATACTGTTAATAGATATTTTCAAAATCAAGGCTTATTAGTTGCAAGAGCCTACCTTCCAAAGCAAGAAGTTAAAGATAACACAATTTTAATCTCAATCTATGAAGGAAAGCTAGATTCTGATCAACCTTATCGAATTTTATCTCAGGGATTAAAATTAAAAGAGGATAAAATATTTGGATATTTAGATAAAGCGCTTGAAAGAGGACTAACTTATAGCTCATTAGAAAGAGCGATTTTAAATATTAATGATAATCCAGGTGTTTCAACAAAAGCATCATTAGAACCAGGCGATGAAACTGGGGAAACTAGAATTGTACTAGATATAAGAGAGCAAGAATTTCTTACTTACAATACTTCATTTAATAATCATGGATCAAGATATACTGGAAAAAATAGAGCAACTGTTAATTTTACATTTAACAATCCTTATTTAACTGGAGATAAGTTTGATTTGATTTTAGCAAAATCAGATGAAGATTACGAAAGTATAGAATTAAAATATAATTTTCCAATTGGAGAAGATGGCTGGAGATTAGATACAAGTTATAACTATTTTGATTATAAAATTGGAAAAGAATTAGCATCTAGTAATATTTTAGGAGATTCAGAGACTTTTAAATTAAATGCTAGATATCCATATTACAGAACATCATTAGAGAGTTTATTTTTTGATATAGGTTACACTGAAAAATATTTGTACAGTGAAACTGCAGGTTCAGCAACAAGTGACAAAGAACTTAAAAATTTTGTTTTTGGCGCTGAATGGAATAAATCAGATAATTTTTATGGTGGTGGATATACACAAATCAAACCAACAATTACTTTTGGTGATTTAGATCTTTCAAAAGTTGCATCTAGTTTAAATAGTGACAGTTCAGGTGCTAGAACCAATGGTTCATTTGAAAAAACTACAATCGATATTACAAGAATTCAAAAAATTAATGATAATTTAAATCTCCATTTATTTGGAACTACTCAATTTGCCTCAAAAAACCTTGATAGTTCAGAGAAATTGTCACTTGGGGGACCAGCTGGAATTAGAGCTTATCCAGTAGGTGAGGCAACAGGAGATGAAGGGTTTAGATATAGTATTGATGCAAAATATAACGTTATTGCACCAAAATATTTTGATAATTTAACAGCTATTGCTTTTTATGATTATGGAATGGTTAAGCAATACACTGATTTAACGAATTTATCTGTAAGTAACAACACGTATTCACTAGAGGGATATGGAATTGGCTTTGAGGCAACGAAGGGAGAAAACATATCTGTTAAAGCTTCGCTTGCAAAAGCAATTGGCGGAAACCCTGGTGCATCCAATGGAAAAAATACGGACGGACTTGCAGATGATGAACAAATATTTATTTCAATCAGCGCGAAATTTTAAAGTATGAGGCTGAACTTAAAATTATTAGTTATATTTTTAGTTCTTGGCCTAAATTTAAAATTAAGTGCAAATGAAATAAGTAACAATACTTTACCAACAGATCCCAATGTTACACACGGAACAGCGGAAATTAGTCAGGGAGCAAATCAATTAACTATTGATCAGCAGACCGACAAATTAATTACCAATTGGTCTGGTTTTAATATTGGTTCTGATGCTAAAGTTCAATTTAATCAGCCGAGTTCAAACTCGTCTGCTTTAAACCATGTCAACAGTGCTGACCCAAGTTATATCTACGGATCCTTGGAAGCTAATGGAAAAGTTATTCTAATCAATCCAAATGGAGTAATTTTTTCTGAAGGCTCAAGAGTAGATGTCGGTGCCATTGTTGCAAGTTCTCTAAAGTTAAGTGATGAAAACTTTTTAAAAGACAATTTTGTTTTTGAAAAAGATGGCATTGCAGGAATAGTAGAGAACCATGGAACGATTAAAGCATTCGAAGGTGGAGCGGTTGCATTAATCTCATCAATTGTCAAAAACAACGGGACAATTGAAACACCAAACGGCTCAACAGCGTTACTTGCTGGTGAGAAAGTAACCTTAAACCTTAATTATAATCAGCTAATTAGTTACACTATTGATAGCGGAACGCTTAATGGCTTAGTTGAAAATAACAATGCAATTGTCGCTAATAACGGACAAGTTATTTTATCAGCTCGAGGTCTAGATGCAGTTCGAAAATCAGTTGTAAACACAGATGGGATTATTGAGGCGAAAGGAATTAACACAGAAGGAGGAAAAATATTCCTGGAAGGAGATGAAATTACTGTAAAAAGTAATTCAACTCTAATTGCATCAGGAGACAATGGCGGCGGTCAAATACTTGTTGGAGGTAGTTGGCAAAATTCAGATCCAACAATTTATCAAGCAACAACAACAACAATCGAAGAAGGAGCAACACTCAATGCATCAGCAAATAACACAGGAAATGGTGGTGAAATAGTTGTTTGGTCAGATATAACAAATGACCAATCAGTTACAAAAGTTCAAGGAAAACTAACAGCAGAAGGAGGAAAAAACAGCGGAAATGGAGGTCAAATTGAGACCTCAGGATATAAGTTAGATGTTGAAGGAATTGAAGTTTCAACATTAGCAAACGATGGTTCAGCAGGAGAATGGCTGCTTGATCCAGGAAATATAACCATTCAAACTAGTGGATCAGACAGTATTCCAGGTGGTTCAGGTCCAACTGGTGATGTTACGATTCATCCAAGTACGATACTAACCGGGCTCGCAAGTAACAACGTAAGTATTTACACAGGGATCAACGGGTCAACAGAATATGATATCGATATCAATGATAGTATTGAATACACTGGGGCAAATGATCGAACGTTAACTTTTAAAGCAACCGGAACAGTTAGAGGAGCAGCATCAATTTCAACTGGAAGCAGCGACGTTAATATTACATCGAGCAATGCTGCCTTAAATCTAGTTTTATGGGCCGATGCCGATGGTGATAGTGATGGTAAAGTGGTCACCCCAGATGGCAATATTACTACAAATGGAGGACACTTTTGGGCCGGAGGTGGTGATGGATCTACTACATGGAATGGTCTTACAGTTGGAGATGATTATGCTTCAACACCAGATGATGATTTATATGGGGTTAGATTTAGAGGAGGCACAACTTTAAATACCGGATCTGGAAATATTAAAATTAGTGGAAGAGATAATGCGGATAATTTAACAGGAGGAAAAGGAGTATCACTTGGTCAAGGTCAGTCCGTTTCCATTACTTCAACTGGAAACATAGAAATTTTTGCAACATCTGACAGTAGTCAGGCAGGAGATGTTGCTTTAGAGACAAACAGTGGTACCACAATCAATGTTAATGGAGGGACAAGCAAAACTCTAACAATTAGTATTGCAACAGGAGCGGCTGATGTATCTGGAGATATTACTGGAACAGGTAATTTTACAAAATCTGGAGCAGGAGATCTTACACTTTCAGGCACCAATACCTATACAGGGGACACCACCGTTTCAACAGGGACTTTAGAGTTAACTGGATCTTTAAGTACTTCAAGCGATTTGATTGTAAGTTCAGGGGCTACCTTTGACCTTCAAGCAACTCAAACTGTTGCAAGTTTGGACCTTGATGGAACCATTTCAAGATCTTCTGGCACCTCAGCTTTAACGGTCTCAGGAACCTCAGATATTGGAGGTAATATTACAACCTCTGGAAACCAGCTTTATTCAGGAGCTGTTTCACTAACCGGAAACAGCATTTTAACCTCTTCTTCAGGGGCAATTACTCTAAGTAGCACAGTTGATGGGGGATCAACTTTAACCACCAGTTCTTCAGGTAATTTAACTACTTCAGGGATAATAGGGGGTACAACGCCACTTACAAGTCTTTCAGCGACAGCAGGAGGATATATTTCTTATGTAAACAATATAACCACGACTGGAGCTATTTCCTTAAATGCTGAAGGTAATGTAGATCCAAACCCTTCATCAGGAAATATCACATTAACCACAACTAACAGCGATGTTACTCTTAATGCTGATAGCGAAGGAAACGGTACAGGAACATTTTTTGGAAATTTAATCATAAATCCAGGAAGTGGAAATGTTACAATTCGAGGTGCACTTATATCAAACGAGAGTTACCAAGTTAATGGTACTGGAACGTTAACAATCGAGTCTAATGCTGCTAGTTTTGGAAGTACTTTTACTTCAAGTGCCTTAACCGAAGCCTCAACTTTAACTGGTTTAACAATAGGTAAGTCGACAAATACCTCCACGGTTACTATGAATTCTGAGATTAGTGTAGCAGGAGATGTTACATTGTATGGAAATCTAATTAATCTTAATGAAGATATTACTGGATCTGGAAATATTACTATAACAGCAGCCGAGGATATATATATAAATTCTGGCTTTACTCAAATAGAGTCAACTGGCTCTGGTAATTTTATAAAATTATTAGCAAAGAGAAATATTTCTAATCTTACTGACGCCCCTTCTATTACTTTAACAACTAATGGAGGAGATATTTTAGTTGCATCCGATACAGATAATTCTGGTGGAGGTGTAATTACTATTGTTACTGGTTCAAGTTTTGAAAGTAATGGTGGAGATATTACAATAGCAGGAGGAAGCACAACTGGCTCTGGTTATGCAAAAGGTTATAGTAGCACTGCATGGTTCGGTGAAGGTTTAAGACTTGATGGAACAGTTAACATTGCCTCAAGTAATGGAAATATTATTCTAAGAGGAGAAGCATATAATGGAAGTATCCCTGACTTACAAGGAGCAGCAGGTATTTCTTTTTATGGCGCAGCTACTGGTACTCAAACAGTTGATATCAATAGTGGTACTGGAACAATTTTAATTGACGCTAAAGGTTATTCTTACACCTCTCGATATAGTGCAGCACTAAATTTTGGTTTAGATAATTCAGGTGATAATGATACTACTACAATTCAATCAGCTAACACCACTTCTTCAGCAATAACGATTAATGCTAATCACTATACAGCAGGTGGAAATTCCAAAGCTATTAGAAATTATTACAAACCTCTAACAATTTTAGCAACGGCTAATGGAGGTGGAATTACTATAAATACCTCAGGTGTACAAAGTCATGAAATTCATTCCAATTCAGAAGTACAAATACTTGCCAAAACAGGAGACATTCAACTTTTAGGTGGGGGAACTAATCAGTGGTTTACTATGCAAGGTGCTGCTATGTACTTAGGTTCTAAAAGTGGAGTTAATGGAGGAACCAGTTCAAGTAATATAATTTTTCAATCTGATGATTTCTATTTATATGCATCAAGTTCATTTAGATTTGCAACAACTGGCACTGTTACTATCAGATCAGTAAATAACTCTTTTACAGACGCTCAGTCATTATCAACATTTACTTTAAATGATAATAGCTTAACGATGTCCGGATTTACATTTGGTAAATCAACTAACACTTCAGATATAACTTTAGATAGCGACATCAGTACAAGCGGTGCAGTGACTGTTTATGGTTCAACTATTAATTTATACAGTAACATCACCAGTTCAGGTGCAGGAGATATTACGATAAGCGCATCAACTAAAATTGAAGACAATACCACAAGAAGATCTGTAACAAACTCTTCTGGAGATATTTATTTAATTGCAGACTCTGATGGCGCTGGTCAATTAGATATTGGTTATTTAACTCTTGATGCTGGATCTGATGATTTAATTCTTAGAGGTTCTATGTTCAATTGGGGTACTAGTAGCAATACGCCCAAGCCTTATATTAATGGAACTGGCGGTGTAACTATTGAGTCTACTGGAACAGCATTTGGACAAAGCATGGATGCTCGATGGTTTTATTGGAACCAAGATAACAATCAAATTTCATCTTTAACGATTGGTAAATCAACAAATACTCAAAATGTTGGATTTAGTTATGATGCAGGTTTTGGTGATGCTGCAACTATATCTGTTAATGGACCTATCAAAGCTTACACGACTGGTACAGGAACTGTAACTTTAACTGCAAATTTAGTATCTGCGTCTGGAACATCTTTAATTCAAGGTGAACTTGAAGGTACAGGTGATTTTACACAAACCACAGGAACCTTACAAGTAAACGCTACAGGAAATAACTCATCATACACAGGAGACATAAAAGGTGGTGGTGCTTTTACAAAATTAGGAGATAGCACTTTAACGCTTTCAGGTGCTAATACTTTTACAGGAAATATTACAATTAGTGCTGGAGCATTAACTATCGATGGTTCGGGTTCTTTGGAAGGAGGTACTTATGATGGTGCTATTTCAAATAGTGGAACTTTTAATTACTCAAGTAGTGCAACTCAAAATCTAGATGGAGTTCTATCTGGAACTGGTGCACTGAATGTTACAGATGGGTTACTTAGGTTAAGAGCAGTTGATCATACTTATTCAGGGAACACAAGTATCTCTGGCGATGCTAGATTGGTTGTAGAAGGAAGACTTGGTACAGGAGGTAGTTACGCTGGTAATTTTTCAAATTCTTCTTCAAATACTTATGGATTAATATTAAATACTAGTAGCGATCAAACCTTAAGTGGAGTTCTTTCTGGCAGTGGTTTTTATACTGTTTATGATACTGATGCTTCAGGACCAGTAACACTCTCTGGATCTAATGATTTTACATCTGCACTAAAATTTGTTGGAGGTAAAATTATTGTTGGTCATGCAGATGCTTTTGGATCAAACTCAATATTAAATTTAACTACTAGTAATACTAAATCAATAGATATTGCAGATGGGATAACATTATCAGGATTACAGTTAACTGGATCAGAAACACTAACTTTAACCAATAATTTTACAACTGGAAACTTATCAAGTAGTTCAGGTGCAGCAATTGATTTACAGTTTTATACTTTAACGGTTGGATCAGATAATAGCTCAACATCTTATAATGGTGTGATTTCAAATTCTGGAGGATTAACAAAATCTGGCTCTGGTACTCTAACACTATCAGGTACCAACACCTTTACAGGAGCAACCACAATTAATGCTGGTACTTTAGATGTTGATGGTACTTTAGCACAAACGGCTGTCACTGTTGCAAGTGGCGCTACATATGATGTTGATGCAACAGATACTGTACTATCAATTGAAGGTGCAGGTACCATTGATTTAACTGATGCAGCACTAACAGCAGGTGATGGAAATAACCAAACATTCTCAGGTGTCTTTAATGGTGCTAATATCTTTACTAAAGTTGGATCTGGAACATTAACATTATCAGGTAACAACTCTGCAGCAAGTTACACTGGTAAATTAGTAATTGATGCTGGTACAATTTCTGTTGCAGCTGATACTAATTTAGGAGCTGCACCTGGTTCAGCAGTTGCAGATCAATTAACATTAAGCGGTGGTACCTTACAAACTACAGCTACTTTTACTTTAAATACTAATAGAGGAATTACTTTAAGTACTGATGGTGGAGGTATCAATACTAATACCAGCACTACCTTAACGTATGGTGGTGTGATTACTGGTTCAACTGCATTTACTAAATCTGGAGCTGGTATTTTAGCGTTATCAGGAACAAATACATACACAGGCACAACCACTATTTCAGGTGGACAACTTAATATTTTAAGTGATGCAGGATTAGGAGCAGCACCAGGATCTTTTGTTGCTAATCAACTTATTTTTAATGGAGGAACTTTATTTAATTATAATGGAGCATCTATAAATTTTCATGCAAATAGAGGAGTTACATTAACAGGTGATGGAACTTTTAAAGTTAACAATAGTTCAACTATAACTGTACCTGGAGCAATCACAGGATCAGGCGCTTTAACAGTTGACGTTGGTTCGTCAGGAACTTTAGTTTTATCTGGAACCAACACTTATACAGGTGACACCAACATTAATAGTGGTGCTACTTTAAGAGTTTCAGGAACTCTTGCTGATACAACTGATGTTGTTAATGCTGGAACTTATGATGTTGATGCATCAGATACCATTCAATCTTTATCAGGTGCTGGTGGTGTAGAAATTGCAAATGGCGTAACATTAACTACTGGTGATGGTGGTAATGATACGATCTCAGGTGTTATTTCTGGAGAAGGTAATTTAACTAAAGTTGGATCTGGAACTTTAACTTTAACAGGTGATAATACTTTTACAGGAACGTTAACTGTTACTGTTGGAACAATTATTTTAGATGATGCTGATGGAGATACAGGAACAGTATTATCAGATAGTGCATCCGTAACAGTTAATGGAGGAACAGTAACTGTTTCAGATACATCTGAAACTGTGAGTACAGTTACTCAATCTTCAGGAACAATTAACGGATTATTAATTAGTTCAAGTGGTTATTCTTATGCACCAGCAGAAGGGGTTACTTTAACAATTTCCGAAGTTCTTTCTGGTTCTGGTGGTTTAACAATGTCAGGTGCCGGAACATTAGTTCTAACTGCAACTAATACTTTTACAGGTAACATCACTATATCAGCAGGTACATTAAAAATAGATGGAACAGGTACATTAGAAAGTGGAAACTATGATGGAACGATATCTAATGCAGGAACTCTACATTACTCATCAACTACAGATCAAACTCTTGCAGGTGTTATAAGTAGTACCGGTGCATTAACTAAAGATGAAACTTCAACACTAACCTTAAGTGCTGCTAATACTTACACAGGAGCAACCACAATTAATGCTGGTACTTTAGAAGTTGATGGTACTTTAGCACAAACTGCTGTCACTGTTGCAAGTGGTGCAACGTACGATGTTGATGCTGCTGATACTATTGCTGTTTTAAATAATGATGGAACTCTTGATTTAACAGATGCAGCTCTCACAGCTTCATCAGGGGGAGGCATTCAAACATTTGATGGTGTATTTGTTGGAACAAATAAATTTACTAAATTAGGAGGTGGATCGTTTATTTTAACCGCAAACAGTTCAAGTTATACAGGGATCATTCAAATTGATAATGGAACTATTCAAATTAGTAATGATAATCAATTAGGAAATCCAGATACTTTAGATGCTGATCGATTAATATTAAATGGTGGAACGTTAAGAGCGATTACATCTGATGTTACAATAGACTCTAATAGAGGAATTACTCTTAATGATAACTCAACTATCTATGTAAATAATAGTATTACACTTTCATATGGCGGTGTAATTGCTGGTTCAGCAAATTTAACTAAAGACGGAAATGGATCTTTATTATTATCTGGAACAAGTACATATACTGGTGACACCGCAATTGATAATGGTGAAATTATTTTAACAGGTGCACTATCATCTAGTACAGATTTAACTATTGCTGCAACTGGAACTTTAGACTTAAGAGCTGATCAAACATTTAATACTTTAACTATCTCAGGTGCTGGAAGTGCAAATAGAATTGAAAATGGAGACTCAAACACATCAGGTGATTTAACAGTAACTAATGCAGCAACACTTGCTGGAAATATTGTAACTATTGGATCACAAACGTATAGCGGTGCTGTTACTCTTGGTGCTAACACTTCAATACAAGTAAGTGGTAATTCAGGAACTTCATCATCAACAGTTACTTATGGATATGGAGGAGATAGTGGTAAAACTTCTGTTGATAGTGTTTATGATGTAACTATTTCTAGTAGTCAAACTGTTACAAGGATTGCATTAACAGGTGCTTTCGGTGGACTTGGTGGAAACGATGGAAGCAGTAATCCAGGCAAACCAACTGGTCAAGCAGGTTATTATGTTGTTGATGTAAGCTTATCTAATACAACACTTAGAATAGCTCCAGGAGAAGGAGGTGCTAATGGATCTGATTCAGTAAATCAAAGCACAACTCCATCAGCAGACCGTGGTGGAACCAATGCATTAAGCTCTAGTTTTGACGGTGGTGATGGTGGATTACCTGGCACAGGTGGATCTTCTGGAGAGGGTGCAGGTGGTGGTGCAGCATCTGTTGTTGAAGTAGTGTCTGGTTCTGGAGAATATATTATAGCTGGTGGGGCCGGAGGTGGTGGAGGTTCAGGCCAACCACATGATAGTAATACCACTGCTGGAGTAGATACTCATTCACCGGTTTCTGGAAATGGTTCTACTGGGCAAGACGGAATAAACGTTGGTTCAGGTGATGGTGGTGGATCTGGTGGAGGTGGAGGTGGTAAAGTTGGTGGTGCCAGTCAAACTCCAATTCAAGCAAGTGGTGCAAATGAATATTATGGAAGAGGTGGTTATAGAGGAAGTAATGGAGTAGTAGGCTCTGTATCTGTATCAGAAGTTACTGATGGTAATACTAGTGTAACAGCTAGTTCAGCAAATGGTAGAGATGGTACAATTGTTCTTACAATTTCAACAATAAATGCATCGTCAATATCATTTGGCTCAACAATAGATGGTAATTATACTTTATCTACAACTACAGGAAGTGGTGGTCAGGTTACTTTCACTGGAGCAACAGGTGGTGGTACAGCTATTAATGGTTTAACAGTTTCAGCTGGAGATTTTGATACCTCTACTATTGCTTTACAAAATAGTGCAGCAGTTTCCATTACTATTACTGGAACAAGCTCAGATGTTGCAGCGATATCTGGAACAAGTGCAACTCTAACTAAAGCAGGAACAGGAACATTAACTTTAACTGGAGCAAATACATATTCAGGTGCAACTACAATTAATGCAGGAACTTTAAAAGCTACTGGAACTTTATCAGATAGCACAGCTATTACAGTTGCAAGTGGTGCAACGTATGACTTTGATGCAACTGATACCGTAGGATCTATTGCAGGTGCTGGAACAATTAACATTGCTTCTAGCCAAACTTTATCTGCAGGTAATGATAACTCTAATACAGAATTCTCTGGAGTATTAGAAGGAGCAGGTGCATTTACAAAAGTTGGATCTGGTTCTCTTACTTTAACTGGCGATAATACAAGTACTGGTACTTATACTGTTTCAGATGGAACATTAGTATTAAATGATGCAGATGGAACTACAGGAACTGTAATTGCAGATACTGCAAACGTTACTGTTGATGGAGGAGATTTATCTTTATTAGATACAAGTGGAGAAACTGTTGCAACATTTACAGTTACACAAGGTAATGTAACTGGAACATTCTTAACTGCGAGCTCATATGTATTTAACCCTGACACTGGAGAAACCGCAACCGTTGGCTCAGTAATATCTGGTTCAGGTGGATTAACTAAATCAGGTGCCGGAACATTAGTTTTAACTGCAACTAATACTTTTACAGGTAACATCACTATATCAGCAGGTACATTAAAAATAGATGGAACAGGTACATTAGAAAGTGGAAACTATGATGGAACGATATCTAATGCAGGAACTCTACATTACTCATCAACTACAGATCAAACTCTTGCAGGTGTTATAAGTAGTACCGGTGCATTAACTAAAGATGAAACTTCAACACTAACCTTAAGTGCTGCTAATACTTACACAGGAGCAACCACAATTAATGCTGGTACTTTAGAAGTTGATGGTACTTTAGCACAAACTGCTGTCACTGTTGCAAGTGGTGCAACGTACGATGTTGATGCAACAGATACCGTACTATCTATTGAAGGCGCAGGTACTATTGATTTAACCAATGCAGCATTAACTGCGGGTGATGGAAATGACAAAACATTCTCAGGTGTCTTTAATGGTGCTAATGACTTTACTAAAGTTGGATCTGGAACTTTAACGTTATCAGGTGATAACTCTACAGCTAGTTACACAGGTAGAATTATTATTGATGCTGGAACTATTTCTATATCATCTGATAGCAACCTTGGAGATCCTGATACTTTAGATGCTGATCGATTAATATTAAAAGGTGGAACATTATCTGCAAGTTCAAACTTTACATTAGATACAAATAGAGGAATTACTTTAAGTACTGGTGGTGGAACAATAAATGTTGTTAGTGGAAGAACGTTAACTTATGGCGGTGTAATTGATGGCACAAGCACATTTTATAAATCAGGTGCAGGAACTTTAATTTTATCTGGAACAAATACTAACACTGGATCCACAAGTATTACCGCAGGAACACTTAGAGTAACAGGTGCTCTTGATGACACAGCAGTAAGTGTTAGTAGTGGTGCAACTTATGATGTTGATGCAACAGATGCAGTAGCAAATATCTCGGGTGCAGGTACAGTTGATATTGCAAGTGGCGTAACTTTAACTGTGGGATCTAACAATCTAAGCACAACTTTATCTGGAGTTATAAGTGGTGATGGAAATTTAATTAAAGTTGGAACAGGAAGAATTACCTTAAGTGGTGCAAATGATTACACAGGATCAACTACCGTTAGCGCTGGTATTATAAGAGCTTCTCACAACACAGCACTTGGAACAACAGCTGGTAATACTAGTGTTGCAAATGGTGCTGCTCTAGAATTAATTGGTGGAATAACAATCGGTAGTGGAGAAGATTTAACTATTATTGGAACAGGGGTAAGTAATGGTGGAGCATTAAGAAATATATCTGGAAATAATACTTACCAAGGACCTATAACTTTATCTACTGCAACAAGTAGAATTGATAGTGATGCGGGTACATTAACAATCAGTGGAAACATTACTAACGGAAGTATTGAGTTAATTGTAAGTGGTTCAGGCAATACAACAATTTCAGGTGTAATTGGAAACGGATCAGGAGCTCTTTCTAAAAGAGGTTCTGGAACATTAACTTTAAGTGGAACAAATACTTATACAGGTATAACAACTATTGATGCTGGTACTTTATCGATCAGTGCAGATGCAGGATTAGGAAGTATATCAAGTTTAGATGCTGATAGATTAACATTCAAAAGCGGTACTTTATTAATCACAGAGACAATTACTTTAAGTACCAACAGAGGAATTACATTAAGTACAGATGGTGGAACAATAAGTGTAGCTGATACAAAAACAGTTACATATGATGGAGTTATTACTGGTTCGACTACCTTTACTAAAGATGGAAATGGGGTTTTAGATCTTGGTGGAACAAATACTTATACTGGTGCTACAACTATTTCAGATGGTGAATTAAATGTAACTGGTTCATTAGATGCAACAGCATTAACAGTTTCAAGTGGTGCAACTTACGACAGTGACACCACAGATACCATTGGATCAATTCATGGAGCAGGTAATATAGAAATTAATAGTGGTACAACCTTAACTGTTGGAGGAAATAATACTGGAACAACAGTATCAGGTGTGATTTCTGGTGCAGGTAATTTAATTAAAACAGGAACAGGAACATTAACTTTATCTGGAATCAATACTTACACAGGTGACACGACAGTTAATAATGGAGCAATAACTGTTAGTGGTTCAGGTAAATTAGGTAATGGTAATTATGCTGCAACTTTAGTGGTTGCTGCAAGCAAGACATTTACTTATTCAAGTTCATCCGCTCAAACATTCTCAGACTGGGGAGCAGGTACAGGTACTATTAATTTAAGTGGAAGTGATACGGTTACTTTATCAGGCAATCAAAACTTTACAGGTACATTAAATGTAAGTCAGATGTTAGCAATGACTAATGGAACTAATAACTCACAAAGTGGTTTAGGTAAAGCTACAACAATTGATATTAAAAATGGTGGAACTATTAAAGTACAAAGTGGTAATAATGGTTTTGTAGGACACCAAACTTCAGGTGCTCCAGATATTTATATTAGAACTGGTGGTGAATTAACTACTGACGATACTGATACAGCAAGAACTTTTCGTATTGGTGGAACATTAACATTAGATGGAGGAACTTTAAGTTGGGAGGAGGGCTCTGGTAATACAATAGACACTGCTCATGGAACATGGAATTTAGATCAAGATGTAGTTGTTACTGACGACTCTACAATTAGCGCTCCAGCACTTCTAAGTAGGGAGGCAGATGGAAACACAACATTTACAGTATCAGAAAACAAAACATTAACAGTATCTGGATATTTTAATGAAGCTAGCGCACACACTGAAGTCGCAGTAGAAAAAGCTGGCGCAGGTACAATGATTTTACAAGCTGCTGGTACCCACCCAGCTGGATTTACAGTAACTGCTGGAACTTTAGCGGTAACTGCTAATAATGCACTTGGAACAACAGCTGCTGGAACAACGGTTGCAAGTGGTGCAACATTAGATTTTAGAGGTGTTACTTATTCAACTACAGAAGCAATAACAAATAATGGTGGAACAATAGCAACTTCAACAGGAACATCCACTTTTGCAGGTGTGATCACGCTTGGAGCAAATTCCACATTTGATGTTAGTGATGGTGCACAATTAACAGCATCAGGAGTAATCCAAGATGGTGCAAGTACATATGGCATTACAAAAAATGGTGGTGGAAAATTAATTTTATCTGGAGCGAATACTTACGATGGAACTACTACTATTTCTAATGGTTCTTTAAGAGCAGCTCATAACACTGCACTTGGTGCAACAACTGGTAACACCACAGTTGCAAATGGAGCAGCGCTAGAATTAATTGGAGGTATAACAATTGCAAGTGGTGAAGATTTAACTTTAAATGGAACAGGTGAAAGTTCTGCAGGAGCACTAAGAAATATTTCAGGTGACAACACTTACAATGGTAATATTACTTTATCTACTAATGCCGTTAGAATTAATTCTGATAGTGGAACATTAACTATTGGTGGAACTATTTCAAATGCATCCATAGGATTAACTTTTGGTGGTGCAGGTAACATTACTGTTAATGGTGTAATAGGTAATGGTGCAGGTACCGTTACCAAAGATGGTGCTGGAACTTTAACGCTTACTGCAGACAATACTTATACTGGAGCAACAACTATTTCTGATGGAATAGTTGCAATCTCTCATGCTAATGCTCTTGGTACTACAGATAATGCATCAACAGTTGCAAGTGGAGCAACATTATCAATTTCAAATGGAATAACTGTACCTGAGGCAGTTACAATTTCTGGAACAGGAGATGGTTCAGTTGGAGCTATAAGATTTACGGGTGGTGCGAACACTTATAGCGGAGCAATTGTACTTGGAGCAAATGCAACAATATCAAGTACAGGAACTGGTGGAACAACTTTTGGAGGTACAATTAATGCATCAAGTAGTGGAGGTCAGTCTTTAACTATTACAACAAGCACAGATGATTTAACTATTTCAGGAGCAATAGGTGGATCAACTAGACCTTCTACTATAGATATTTCTGCAACTGGTGTATCTAAAACACTTAGTATCGATCAAGATCTCAGCAGTACTGGCAACCAAACTTTGACCGCAGCAGGTGGTATTACTATTAGCGGCGCAAGAACCTTCACTAGTACATCAGGTACAATCAATACCGCATCAGCATTATCAGGAAATAATTCATTCGACATATCAGGAAACGCAGACATTGATGGTGCTATAACTGGTATTACAACATTCTCAGTTTCTGGAACTTCTAATATTGGTGCAGATGTTACCACATCTTCTACACAAACTTATTCTGGGGCTGTAACTTTAAGTGCAAATGTTGATTTAACTGGAACTACAGTCACAACTAATGGGACAGTAGCAGGGGGCACAAATAATTTAACAGTAACAGGTAATGCTGTTTTTGGTAATGGTACAACAGATACTGTAACCGGTGTTGCCGTATTAGATGTTACTGGAAACACTACAATTAATACCAATACAATTACAACTTCCTCAACACAAACATATGGAGATGCAACATCAGATACCATTACTATTGGTGCTGCAACAACATTAACAA
This sequence comes from Candidatus Pelagibacter sp. HIMB1623, assembly GCF_052047695.1. NCBI lineage: Bacteria > Pseudomonadati > Pseudomonadota > Alphaproteobacteria > Candidatus Pelagibacterales > Candidatus Pelagibacteraceae > Candidatus Pelagibacter > Candidatus Pelagibacter sp. HIMB1623. The sequence continues at coordinate 8,351 of NZ_JBNAJN010000012.1, read as the reverse complement.
CTACCAACTCACAAATTACTTTTAGCGGTACTGTAAACTCACAAGCAAGTGAAGCAAACAATTTAACTTTAAGTGTTGGTAGCTCTGAGGTGCAGTTTGATGCTGCTGTTGGAACAGGTACTAATGGAACACTTGGAACAATTGGAATTACTGGTGCATTAGATTTAGATGCTGCGATTGGAAGCGGAGCTACCGCAGGTGCAGGAGCGTTAACTGTTTCAACAACATCTAACATCGGTGCTGACATCACTACCACAAATAACCAAACTTATACTGGTGCCGTTACGATGTCAGGGGGTAACAGAATTTTAAGATCAAATTCTGGAACAATAAATAACCAATCAACAATAGCAGGTGGTTCAGCTAACTTAACTATTACGGGTAATCTAAATTCTGATGGTGCAATTTCTTCAACAACTGTATTTTCAGTTTCAGGTACATCTGATTTAGGAGCCAATGTTACAACAACTAGCACACAAACTTATACAGGTGCAGTTTCAATAAGTGCTGATGTAACTTTAACGACTACAAATTCAAACGTTACATTTAGCTCAACATTAGACTCGGTTTCAAGTGCTTACAAACAATTAATTGTAAATGCTGGTAGTGGAACTTTAACTTTTGCTGATAATGTTGGAACTACTCAAGATTTAGGCGAGCTTGATTTAACAGCTGCTTTAATAGTTGTGGGTGGAGATATTACAACAAACGATAGTGGTAGTGGAGATGGAACTGAAGGATTAACTCAAATATTTACCAACTATCAATATTACAGTGATAACAACGCATTGTTTAATGATTATGATGATGGATCGAGCGATCTTAATTGGTGTGGAACTAGATCAACTTGTTCTTCTGATACTGACGCAACAACGGTTACAAGTATTGCTGTTGTTGAAAGTAATTTTTCTACATATGCATTTAGATGGACAGGTTATTTTCAACCATCAGCAACAGATACTTACTATTTTTCAACATACAGTGATGATGCATCAAATGTTTATATAGGTAATGCTGCTCAAACTTTATCAGATTTTTTAGATGATGTTCAATCGGGTAGTTATAATCACACTAACGCTAACTCTTATAGAGTTGTAACTAACAATGGTCTTCATGGTATGACTTCCAGAACTGGAAGTAAGTCAGTTACATCAGGAAGTTTATATCCTATAGCAATTTATTATGGAGAAAATTCAGGTGGAGATGAAATGTTTTTTCAATGGAGAGAAGGTGCAGCAGTAGCTTCTCCATCGAGCCGAACAGGAACTTCTTTATCAGGAGGGCAATTTTATACGGATACCCCTAACAACTCTAGTGGAGATGGAACAATCACATTTACAGGTGCTGTTCAATTTAGTGCAGACAGCACAATTACAAGCAATGATGATGATATAACTTTTACATCAGCAATTGATAGTGATGGAGCAACCGCAAGAACAGTTACGATTAATTCTGGAACAAGTGACATCAGTGTATCAGGAGCAATTGGTGGAACAAATGATTTAGCAGATATCACATTTACAACTGCAGGACTTACTGCAGCAAATATTAAATCCGAAGGAACAATAACAGTTACCAACAGTGCAGCAAGCTCAATTACAGGAGTAATTTCAAATGGATCTTCTGCAGCAGCTTTAACAAAGGCAGGTGCAGGAACATTAACACTTAGTGGAACAAATACTTCAACAGGACTAATAACTGTATCTGCTGGTACACTTACACTTGATCAAGACAGTTCTACCACCGGAACAGTTATTGCAGATAACACAGCCATAACCGTAAATGGAGGGACATTAAATCTTGCTGATAACACAGAAACTGTGGGTGCTGTTACTTTAACTTCAGGATCAATTACTGGAACTAGTAAAGCTTTAACAGGTTCAAGTTATTCAATTAACCCTGCAGATGGAACAACAGTAACAGTTTCAGCAAATTTAGCAGGTTCAGGAATTAATTTAACAAAAACAGAAGCAGGTATTTACACAACATCAGGATCTCACACTTATACAGGTACAACAACTTTAACTGCAGGAACAATATTAGCTGGAGTTGCAAGCTCAGGTTCAGTAGGTTCAATTACATCTAGTGCTATCGGTGCTGGAACATTTATTGTTAATGGTGGAACCATTTCTTCAGATGGTGCAACTGGTAGAGATTTTTATAACCCAGTAACATTTACAGGTAATGGAACTTTTGGACATAGTACTAATACTGGAACTTTAACTTTTGAAGCTGCAGCAGAATTAGGTGCTGCAACAAGAACACTAACTGTTAACACAAGTACTACAACAGAGTTTAGTGGAGTAATCGGTGATGATGCAGGTGGTGATTATGGACTTACTAAAGCAGGCGCAGGTACTTTAATTTTAAGTGGCGCTAATGATTATACAGGTGACACTACTGTTTCAGCTGGAGCTTTAAGAGCTGCACATAATACAGCTCTTGGAACGACTGCTGGAAATACATCAGTTTCAAGTGGTGCAGCATTAGAGTTATCTGGTGGTATAGCACTTGCAGCTGGTGAAGATATTACATTAGTTGGAACAGGTATTTCAAGTGGTGGTGCTTTAAGAAATATTTCAGGCAACAATTCTATTGCAGGATTAATCACTCTTTCAGGAACAACTAGAATTAATTCAGATAGTGGAACATTAACTTTAGATGTTAGTTCAGGAAATGCTATTACCGGAACTAATACAGCTATTACTTTTGGTGGATCAGGAAATACTACAGTAAATGATCCTATTGCAACAGGTTCAGGAACTTTATCAAAAGATGGGACAGGCACATTAACATTAACAGGTGCAAACACTTATACTGGTAAAACTACAATTACCACAGGAACTATAGTTGTATCGGGTTCAGGAACTTTAGGAGATGCTGCAGCAGATTTGGATATTGGAGGAAATGGTACTTTAGATCTTCAAAATGATTTAACTGTTAGTGATCTTGGTATTTTAGCATCAGGATCAAATGAAAGAATTACTAATTCATCAGAAACTGCATCTCAAATAACTGTTACAGACACCAGTACCCTTCAGGGTGAAATTTTAACTTCAGGTGTAGATGTAATATTTGGAGACACCGTTACACTTGAAGGAGACACAATAATTAATTCTAATAATATTACCTTTAATTATCCTGTATCAAGTGCAACAGGTGAAAGTAATTCTTTAACAATTGGTGTAAGTGGGGAAAGTTCAGGTAATCTTACAGTTAATGCAGAAATATCAAGTATAAATCAATTAACAGTTATTGGTACAACTGTAATTGATGAAGATATTTCTTCTGCTGGAACTCAAACTTATCATGGCGCAGTAACTGTAGATAATGATGAGGTCGGTAGCGCTTACTGGACACTAACAACAACTAATGACAACATCACTTTCAATGGAACTTTAAATAGTACCAGTGGTGAAACAAACAATCTAACATTTGATACCGGTGGTAATACTGGAACAATTGTTTTTGGTGATGCAACAGCAGATACAGTTGGAGCAACAGATGGACTTGGTGCTTTAGCAATTACTGGTAAACTTGATCTTAATGCAGCAATCACTAGCGCAGCATCAATTTCAGTTTCAGGAACTTCTAACCTAGGTGCGAATGTAACAACATCAGGTACACAAACCTTTACAGGAGCAGTCACATTAAGTGCTAATAATACTATTACGACAACTAATGCAAATGTTTCATTTGGATCAACAATAGACAGTGATGGTACTACTCGAAACTTAACATTCAATACTGGTACTGGAACTGTATCCGTTACTAGTAACGTTGGTGCAACAAATGCTCTTGGAACAGTAACATTAACTCAAACAGGGGGAACTACATTTAGCGGAACCTTTGAAGCAGCAACTACAACTTTAACAGACACAGCAGATTCGGCAGATATTACATTTAGTGGCAACACTACAATTACTACTTTAAATACTGCTAGTCAGGCCTACAACTTAGTATTTAACGGTTCATCAAATACTATTACTAATGCAGTTACATTTACTAATACAGGTACAGTTACACTGGGTAATAGTTCAAGTGACAGTTCAACATTTAATGGAGGTATCACGGCAACAGCACCAAGTGGTGTTACACTTGCAGGTACTATTCAAACTTCAGGAGACACGATCTCTATTGGTGATGGAGATACAGCAATCACTCTTGCAGCAAACACTATAATAGATGGTAACACTGCAGGAGCAATAACTTTAGCGGGAGCTACTAATGGTGGATACTCATTAACTTTAAATACTACTGGAACCACTACATTATCAGCTGAAATTGGTGGCAGTACTGCATTAACTACCTTAAATACCAATGCAAGCGGTACAACAGTTATCAGTGCTGATATCACAACTAGTAGTACTCAAACTTATAATGATGCCGTAACGGTTAATGGTACATTAGACTTTACTGGTTCAACTGTTCAATTTGCAAGTACTGTTGAAGGGAACGATGGTACTGGAGATAACTTAACTATATCAGGTGCTCTTGATCTTGATGGTGCTGCAACTTCATTGACAACCTTAACAGTTGAAGGTGCTAGTAATTTAGGAGCTAATGTTACTTCATCAGGAACACAAACTTATACAGGAGCAGTTACATTATCAGGTGCAGCAAGAACTTTAACAACAGCTGGAAGCGCAGTTACTTTCTCTAACACTGTTAATGGAGCACAAGACTTAACTGTAGATACTAATGGTACTGATAACAATAGTTCACTTGCAACCGTACAGTTTGGTAACACAGTTGGTAACAGTACTGCAGTAGGAGCAGTATTAATTACTGGTAACTTAGATCTAAATGCAGCAGTTACGAGTGCAACTTCACTTGAAGTATCAGGTACATCAGATCTTGGAGCCAATGTTACAACATCAGGTACACAAACCTATACAGGTGCATCAACTATTAGTGCAAACATTACCTTAACAACATCAGACAATGACGTAACTTTCTCAAGTACTACTAATGCCGGTTCAGCTGGAGATACTTTAGATATTGATACTGGTACAGGAGATTTAACCTTTACTGGAGCGGTTGGTGGATCAACTGCCCTTGGTAATATTACCATTGATACTGCTGGATTAACTGCTGCTGCAATTAAATTACAAGGCACTTTAGATATCACGAATAGTGCTGCAAGTTCAATTACAGGAGTGATCTCTAATGGTGCAAGTGCTGCAAGTTTAACAAAAGCAGGTTCTGGTACCTTAACTTTATCGGGTACTAACACCTATACAGGAGCTACTACAGTTAATAATGGTACATTAAAAGTAACCGCAGATGATGCCCTTGGTACTACAGCTGCAGGAACAACGGTTGCAAGTGGCGCAACATTAGATCTTGCAAATGTAACCTATTCAACAACAGAGGCAGTAACAGTTAATGGGGGTACTATCTCCACTTCAACAGGAACTAGTTCATTTGCAGGGGCAATTACTTTAGGGGCTCATTCAACGTTTGATGTTGATGGTACTCAATTAACGGTATCAGGAAATGTAACAGATGGAGATAACACTTATAATATTACTAAAACAGGTAATGGTATTTTAGTCTTATCAAATACAACAAACTCTTATGATGGTACAACAACTATCTCTGCTGGAACCTTAACAGTTACTGGAAGATTAGATAGTGGAACTTACAGCGCTAATATTATTAATAACAGTGCCTTAATTTATAATTCTACTTCTGCACAAGAGTTTAGTGGTGTAGTAAGTGGAAACGGTACGTTAGAAAAAGATAATGCTAATAGTACTCTAACACTATCAGGTACCAATACTTATACAGGAGCAACAACAATATCAGCAGGTATCATTGCCATCTCTGATGCAGTTGGTCTTGGAACAACTGATGGCGCAACAACAGTTGATAGTGGAGCTGCTCTTTATATATCAGGTGGAATAACAGTTGCTGAACCTATTAATATTTCTGGTACAGGAGTATCTTCAGGCGGTGCAATTAGATTTACAGCAAATAACAACACGTATAGCGGTGCAATTACTTTAGGTGCTACTTCAAGTATTGTTAGTAACAGTGGTCAACAAACTATTTCAGGAACTATTAATGGTGCAAATGATAATACTGAAGCCTTAACTATTACCGCTAATGATAATTTAACAATTTCAGGTGAAATTGGTGGAATTGCTAATAAACAACCAAGTACATTAGATATCACAACCACTGGATCAGGGGTTTTAACGTTAAGTAATGATATCACCACTGACAATGATCAAACCTACACTGCAGCAGGTGGAGTATTACTGGGTGCTAATGTTACCTTAACAGCAACGAGTTCAGATATTTTATTCTCTGGAACTGCAAGTACAGTTGATAGTACGGGTAGTACTAGAACCTTAACTGTTAGTGCAAATGAAATAGAATTTGATGGAGCGGTAGGTGGATCATCTGCACTAGGTGCAATTGGTATCACAGGTGCACTTGATTTAGATGCCGCAATTACAAATGCTACTTCATTATCCGTATCAACAACATCTAACCTTGGTGCCAATGTAACAACGAGTGGTACACAAACTTATACAGGTGCAGTAACGTTAAGTGCAGATGTTGTACTAACTACAACTAATAGTAACACAACATTCAGTTCAACTATTGATAGCGATGATGCCTCTACGAAGAGAGATTTAACATTAACTCTTGGTAGTGGTACAGCCTCAGTAACAGGAATTGTTGGGGCTACTTCATTAGATGTATTAACATTAAATAGTAGTTCTTCATTTACAGCAGCAGTAACAGCAACAAGTATAGTCAATGCTGCAAGTAAAACTGCAACGTTTAGTGATGCAGTAACCGCAAATATTACAAACTCAGGTACTTTATTATTTGATACTTCTGCAAACAAATCAGTAACGGGTACTATTGCAGAGCCAGGAGGTGGTGCAACTGGAACTGAAATTAAAGTCATTGATAGTGCAGATGGAGCTCCAGCAACAGTTACTTTCACTGGAACAATAGCAGCAGACACATTAACGGTTGGAACATCTAGTAAGGCAGGAGCTGCGTTATTCCAAGAAGCCGTGACAGTACCAACGATTAATATTACCGGAGGTAATGTTGATGCGGAAGATAGCACTGTTACCTTTAATAAAGCGGTCACAAGTTCATCAGGTATCACTTTAGATGACAATACGGGAGATGCGAAAGTTATCTTTGCTGCAAATAACTCAGTAGATATTACTGGTACCATAGATGGGGCTTCAAGCGATGAAGGAACTATTCAAGTAACTGGTGCTACGAAAACATTCAGTGGTGCAATTGGAACTACACAAGCGTTAACTTTAATTGATATTGATAACACTTCCACTTTCAATGAAGCCATAAGCGCAACGAATATTAATGTGGCAGATAGTATTACGGCAACTGCTAAAAAAGCAATTACAGCAACAGCAATTGTTTTAGATGGCGGTACTTTAGTATTATCAGATAACAACAGTGTTACTATTGCAGGTACTATCAATGGATCGAATACAACTGAAGGAACATTACAAATCACCGGTGCTACTAAAACATTCAGTGGTGCAATTGGAACTACACAAGCGTTAACTTTAATTGATGTAGATAATGCAGCGATCTTTAATGGATCTATAGAAGCAACTACTTTAAGTGTTGCAGCAAGTAATTATGCCTTAGAATTAAATGGTGCTGCAAATGTAATTACTAATGCCGTTACTTTCTCTAACACAGGTGCCTTAACTCTTGGAGATGCAAATACTGACAGTTCAACATTTAATGGAGGTATCACGGCAACAGCACCAAGTGGTGTTACACTTGCAGGTACTATTCAAACTTCAGGAGACACGATCTCTATTGGTGATGGAGATACAGCAATCACTCTTGCAGCAAACACTATAATAGATGGTAACACTGCAGGAGCAATAACTTTAGCGGGAGCTACTAATGGTGGATACTCATTAACTTTAAATACTACTGGAACCACTACATTATCAGCTGAAATTGGTGGCAGTACTGCATTAACTACCTTAACTACCAATGCAAGCGGTACAACAGTTATCAGTGCTGATATCACAACTAGTAGTACTCAAACTTATAATGATGCCGTAACGGTTAATGGTACATTAGACTTTACTGGTTCAACTGTTCAATTTGCAAGTACTGTTGAAGGGAACGATGGTACTGGAGATAACTTAACTATATCAGGTGCTCTTGATCTTGATGGTGCTGCAACTTCATTGACAACCTTAACAGTTGAAGGTGCTAGTAATTTAGGAGCTAATGTTACTTCATCAGGAACACAAACTTATACAGGAGCAGTTACATTATCAGGTGCAGCAAGAACTTTAACAACAGCTGGAAGCGCAGTTACTTTC